>JANYAK010000052.1 GCA_025361335.1 Coriobacteriia bacterium | reverse complement strand
AGTCGGCGTGGCCCGGGCAGTCGACGTGCGCATAGTGGCGCTTCTCGGTCTCGTACTCGACATGCGCGATGGCGATGGTGATGCCGCGCTCGCGCTCCTCGGGAGCCTTGTCGATCTGGTCGAACGGCGTGAATTCCGCGAGGCCTTTGCGAGCCAGGCACTTGGTGATGGCCGCCGTCAGCGTCGTCTTGCCGTGGTCGACGTGACCGATGGTGCCCACGTTGACATGGGTCTTGGTCCGTTCGAACTTCTTCTTCGCCATCGTGTCTCCTCTAGCCCTGCGAAACGCCGGACTTGCTGACGATCTCGTCAGCGACGGACTTCGGCACCTGCTCGTACGCCTTGAACTGCATAGAGTACACGGCGCGGCCCTGGGTGCGGCTGCGCAGGTCGGTCGAATAGCCGAACATCTCGGAGAGCGGCACCTTGGCGCGGATCACCTGGGCGTTGCCGCGAGGCTGCATCCCCTCGATGTGGCCGCGGCGCGAGGAGAGGTTGCCCATGACATCCCCGGCGAAGTCCTCCGGGGTGACGACCTCGACCTCCATCATCGGCTCGAGGATCTTCGGGGCCGCTCTGCGCATGGCCTCCTTGAAGCCCATGGAGGCCGCGACTTTGAACGCCATCTCGTTCGAGTCGACATCGTGATACGACCCGTCGATCAGCTCGATCTTGACATCCACTATCGGGTAGCCCGCCAGCACGCCCGCCGACATCGAGTCCTGGACGCCCCTGTCGACCGCGTTGATGTACTCCTTGGGCACGGAGCCGCCGACCGTCTTGTTGACGAACTCGTATCCGGCTCCCGGCTCCTGAGGAGTCAGGTTGAACACGACGTGACCATACTGGCCGCGGCCACCGGTCTGACGGATGAACTTGCCGTCGACGTCGGTGACGGCCTTGCCCGCGGTCTCGCGGTACGCGACCTGCGGCTTTCCGACGTTCGCCTCGACCTTGAACTCCCGAAGGAGGCGATCGACGATGATCTCGAGGTGCAGCTCGCCCATGCCCGCGATGATGGTCTGGCCGGTCTCCTGGTCGGTGCGCACCCGGAAGGTCGGATCCTCCTCAGCGAGTTTGACGAGCGCGCTTCCGAGCTTATCCTGCTCGGCCTTCGTCTTTGGCTCGATCGCGATGTCGATGACCGGGTCCGGGAACACCATGGACTCGAGCAGCACGGGCGCGTTGTCCGCGCACAGGGTATCCCCCGTCGAGGTGTTCTTGAGGCCGACGGCCGCGACGATGTCACCTGCGTACACGGCGTCGACGTCCTCGCGGTGGTTGGCGTGCATCTGGAGCAGGCGGCCGATGCGCTCCTTATGACCCTTCGTCGAGTTGAGGACGTAAGAGCCGGTGGGCAGCGTGCCGGAGTAGACGCGGAAGTAGGTCAGCTTGCCGACGAATGGGTCGGTCATGACCTTGAAGGCCAGCGCGGCGAACGGGGCGTTCTCGTCGGCCGGGCGCTCGACGTCCTGATCGGTCTTGAGGTCGATGCCATGGATGGCCGCGACGTCCAGAGGCGACGGCAGGTAGTCGAGGACCGCATCGAGCAGCGTCTGGACGCCCTTGTTCTTGAAGGAGGCACCGCAGGTGACGGGGGTGAGGCCGCAGGCGATGCATCCGTTGCGCAGCGCACCCTTGAGCGCGTCGGCGGAGACCTCCTCCTCCATGAGGACCTTCTCCATGACGTCGTCATCGAAGTCGGCTGCGAGGTGCAGCAGCTCGTCGCGATACATCTCGGCGTCGTCGGCCATGTCCGCGGGGATCTCGCCGACGGTGGGGTTGATGCCCTTGTCGTCCTCATTGAAGAATATTGCATTCATCTCGACGAGGTCGACGATGCCGATGAACATGTCCTCGGAACCGATCGGCAGCTGCAGGAGCGCCGGCTTCGTGGCGAGGCGATCCTTCATCATGGCGACCACGTTGTAGAAGTCCGCGCCGGTCCGGTCCATCTTGTTGATATAGGCGATCCGGGGAACGCCGTATGTGTCGGCCTGGCGCCACACGGTCTCGGACTGGGGCTCGACGCCGCCTACGGCGCAGAACACGGCGCACGCGCCGTCGAGGACGCGAAGCGACCGTTCCACCTCGACGGTGAAGTCGACGTGGCCCGGGGTGTCTATGATCTGGATCCGGTGGTCCTTCCAGTAGCAGGTCGTCGCGGCCGACGTGATCGTGATGCCGCGTTCCTGCTCCTGGACCATCCAGTCCATCGTGGCCGCGCCCTCATGGACCTCGCCGATCTTGTGCGTCTTGCCCGTGTAGAACAGGACGCGCTCGGTCGTGGTCGTCTTACCGGCATCGATGTGCGCCATGATGCCGATGTTGCGGGTCTTAGCCAGTGGGTACCGCGTAGCCATGTACTGTGTCTACCTCGTGTCCGTCGCTTCGTGTCTCGGGTGTATCGGTGACCGCGGCGCGGTTACCAGCGGTAGTGGGAGAATGCCCGGTTCGATTCGGCCATCTTGAACAGGTCCTCGCGCTTCTTCACGGAGGCCCCGACGCCGTTGGCCGCGTCCATGATCTCGTTCGCGAGGCGCTCGGCCATGGTCTTCTCCCGACGCTTGCGTGAGAAACCGACGATCCAGCGGATCGCCAACGTGGTCGAACGTCGTGCGCTGACCTCGATCGGCACTTGGTACGTCGCGCCGCCGACCCGCTTGGGCTTGACCTCGAGTGCGGGGCGGACGTTGTCCATGGCCTTCTTGAAGACCGTCAGCGGGTCGGTACTGGTCTTGCTCTCGACCACTGCGAACGCCCCATACACGATGCTCTCGGCGATGGACTTCTTGCCGTGAAGAAGGACCTTGTTGATGAGCTGCGTGACGAGCCGGTTGTTGTAGACCGAATCCGGCATGACCTCGCGACGGGCAGCGGCTGCGCGCCTTGGCATATCTCAGACCTCTTCCTTCAACGACTATCGCTTCTCGGGAGACCTCGCCGCATCAGCGGCGAGCGCTCTCCGCTCGTCCGCTGGATGCTGCGCTACTTGGGCTTCTTGACGCCGTAACGCGACCGCGCCTGGTTGCGCTTGGCGACTCCCGAGCAGTCGAGAGCGGCACGGATGATCTTGTAACGCACACCAGGAAGGTCTTTGACGCGACCGCCACGCACGAGCACGATCGAGTGCTCCTGGAGGTTGTGGCCGATGCCGGGGATGTAGGCGGTGATCTCCATGCCGTTCACGAGACGCACACGAGCGACCTTGCGCAGCGCCGAGTTCGGCTTCTTCGGGGTCGTCGTGTAGACGCGCGTGCACACTCCCCGCTTCTGTGGGTTCGCCTTCAACGCCGGGGTCTTGCTCTTGTCCTCGGCCTTCTTGCGCCCCTTGCGGACGAGCTGGTTG
>JANYAK010000047.1 GCA_025361335.1 Coriobacteriia bacterium | reverse complement strand
GCCTGCTTCTCAGTCATCGAAAGCGGCATCCTCTTGGCCCTTCGCCGGTCGATCCGGCGAGGGCCGGTTCGAGTACCTTCCTTTCTGAGGCATCGAATCGGTTTCGAGTACATTCTTTATGAGGCAACGCGGCGCGTTGACCCCCCGGCCCCTCTGCGCTACCCTTGTCGCACCCCGCACGCCCGCGCGGAACCATACCTTCGCACAACGCAGACGCAGCACGTATCTGGGACCAGGCGCAGAACCGACCCGAGGACGCACATGAGCGACGGGGCGGACAGCACCTGGTCTTGCCGTATACCGGCGAGAGTCGGTCGGGCGCATCGGTCGGGCGCGTCGGGCGGGCGGATCGGGACAGGATCGGTCAGGCTGTGTCGGCGCGTAAGGAGACTCAATGGAGATCGAGATCGGACGGGGTAAGACCGCTCGCAGGGCCTACGGGTTCGACGACCTGGCCATCGTGCCGTCACGTCGCACGCGCGACCCACGCGACGTGAACATCACCTGGGAGTTCCCGTTCCGCGGCCGCACGTACTCCTTCCCGATCCCGATCCTCGCGTCGGCGATGGACGGGGTCGTCGATCCCGCGTTCGCCGTCACCATGGGCAAACTCGGCGGCCTCGCCGTACTGAATCTCGAAGGTATCCAGACGCGCTATCAGGACGCGGCGTCCCAACTCGACGCCATCGCGGCGCTCGACAAGGACAACGCCACCCGCGGGCTGCAGGGAATCTACAAGGAGCAGGTGAAAGCCGAGCTCATCACCCAGCGCGTGAAGGAGATCAAGGCCGGCGGGGTTCTCGCCGCGGCATCCCTGACCCCCCAGAACGTGGAGCGCTACATAGGCGCCGCGATGGACGGGGGCCTGGACGTGCTCGTCATCCAGGGCACCGTCGTGTCCGCCGAGCACGTGTCGAGCTACGACAAGCCGCTCGACCTCAACGCCTTCATCCGCGATCTCGGCATACCGGTCATCGTCGGTGGCTGCTGCAGCTACTCCGGCGCGCTTCATCTCATGCGCACCGGGGCCGTCGGCGTTCTCGTCGGCGTCGGTCCCGGCCATGCGTGCACGTCCCGAAGGGTGCTCGGCATCGGTGTGCCGCAGGGGACCGCGATCGCCGACGCTGCCGCTGCCCGCCTGCGCCACCTCGACGAGACCGGCACGTACTGCAACGTCATAGCCGACGGCGGCATGCGCACGGGCGGCGATCTGCCAAGGCCATCGCCGTGGGCGCCGACGCCATAATGATCGGCTCGCCGCTGTCGAGCGCCAGCGAGGCGCCCGGACGCGGCTTCCACTGGGGCATGGCGACCTTCCACCCGGACCTCCCGCGGGGCACACGCGTCCGTTCGGGCGTGAAGGGAACGCTCGAGGAGATCCTTCTCGGCCCGGCGCACGAGAACGACGGCGCGCTCAATCTGTGTGGCGGCCTTCGCACGTCGATGGCGACCTGCGGGTACGAGAACCTCAAGGCCTTCCAGAAGGCGGAGGTCATGATCGCCCCGTCGCTGCAGACCGAGGGGAAGAGCCTTCAAAACGCGCAAGGCGTCGGAATGGGCCGGTAGGGCGGCGTGGCGGACTACCACGAGCAGCAGCCCACGGTATTCGTCCTGGATTTCGGCGCCCAGTATGCGCAGCTGATCGCGAGGCGGGTGCGCGAGGCGCACGTGTACTCGGAGATCGTCCCGTTCGATATCTCCGCGGCTGAGGTGACGCGCCGCGGACCCGCGGCGCTCATCCTGTCGGGCGGTCCCGCCAGCGTGTATGCGGACGGGGCGCCTCACATGGACCCGGCGATACTCGAGCTCGGCATCCCGGTTCTCGGATTCTGCTACGGCATCCAGGAGATCGCACTGCACCTCGGTGGCGAGATTCCCAAGACCGACGTCGGCGAGTACGGCTTCGCTGAGCTTGAGGTGCTCGACCCGGACAGCGCGCTGCTTCACGGCGTGCCGGCGCGCTCGCAGTGCTGGATGAGCCATCGCGACAGCGTCGGCACGGCCCCGAACGGCTTCACGGTGACCGCTCGCACGGCGACCACGGCCATCGCGGCCATGGAGGACGGCGCGCGCAAGCTGTACGCGACGCAGTTCCACCCCGAGGTCGCGCACACCGAGTTCGGCCAGCGCATCATCGAGCGATTCCTCCACGACATCGCGGGGATCCCCCCGCTGTGGACGATGGTCAACATCATCGACGAGACCGTGGACCTCATCCGCGCCCAGGTCGGGACGGACCGCGTGATCTGTGGCCTGTCGGGCGGCGTCGACTCGAGCGTCGTGGCCGCGATCCTGCATCGGGCCATCGGCGACCAGCTCACGTGCGTGTTCGTCGATCACGGCATGATGCGGCTGAATGAGGGGGAGCAGGTCGTCCATGCCTTCCGCGACCACTTCCATGTGAACCTCATCCACGTGGACGCCGAGGAGCGCTATCTCGCGCTTCTGGCCGGAGTCACCGATCCGGAGGTCAAGCGCCGGCTCATCGGGGAGGAGTTCTGGAAGCTCTTCTTCGAAGAGGCCGTCAAGCTCGAGGGGGCCCGCTGGCTCGCGCAGGGGACGCTGTACCCGGATGTCATCGAGTCCGGCAGCAAGACGGCCGCCAAGATCAAGAGCCACCACAACCTGATCCCGTTCCCGCCCGGGGTGCATTTCGACCTCATCGAGCCGCTCAAGGCGCTCTTCAAGGACGAGGTGCGCGCGGTCGGGGCCGAGCTCGGTCTCCCCGAGGAGATCGTTCACCGTCAACCGTTCCCGGGCCCGGGCCTCGCCGTCCGTATCATCGGCGAGATCACGCGCGAGAAGCTCGAGACCCTGCGTCGCGCCGACGCGATCGTCCGGGAGGAGATCGGGGCCTGGGACACGGAGCGCGCGGTGTGGCAGTACTTCGCGGTCCTTCCCGACATCCGCAGCGTCGGGGTCATGGGCGACGAGCGCACGTACGGCCGCCCGATCATCATCCGTGCCGTCTCGAGCGCTGACGCCATGACGGCGGACTGGGCCAGGCTACCCCACGAACTGCTGGCGCGCATGAGCAACCG
Organism: Coriobacteriia bacterium; assembly: GCA_025361335.1. GTDB lineage: Bacteria > Actinomycetota > Coriobacteriia > Anaerosomatales > PALSA-660 > JANYAK01. The sequence goes on along the minus strand of JANYAK010000047.1, from coordinate 50,875 downwards.
CATCATCAACGAGGTCGAGGGGATCAACCGCGTGGCGTACGACATCACTTCGAAGCCGCCCGGAACGATCGAGTGGGAATAGTGGATCGACGATCGACCCGGCGAGTAGGGCATCGACGCAGACAGAACGAGTGTCGGCGTCAGACATAAGGAGTGAGCGCATGGTCGAGGACGCTGCTGGGCAGATAGGCGCACTCCGCGCGCGGATCGACACGATCGACTGCGCGATCGTCGAGTCGCTCAACGAGCGCGCGACGCTCGCGCTGCGGATCCGCGAGCTGAAACCTCAGCTCAGCTGGTCGCTGTACGACCCCAAGCGCGAGGAAGAGATCTTCGACAACCTGGCTCGCTGCAACAGTGGGCCTCTGTACGCCGACAACCTGCGCGAGGTCTACGAGGCCATCCTGCATGTGATGAAGGAGCTGTAGACGATGAGCGCTCCGGAGACCGCGGCTGGGGCGGTGGCGCGCGAGGGCCGGATCACCATCATCGCCGGTCCGTGCTCCGTCGAGAGCCGCGATCAGATCATGGAGGTCGCCGCCGTCTGCGCCGAGGTCGGCATCCGCGTGCTTCGCGGCGGCGCATATAAGCCGCGCACGTCGCCGTACTCGTTCCAGGGGCTCGAAGAGAAGGGCCTCGAGCTGCTGCGGGAGGCGGGGGAGCGCTACGGGCTGCTCACCTGCACCGAGGTCGTCGACTCCGCCCACGCCGAGATCGTCGACGCGTACGCCGACATTCTGCAGGTCGGTACTCGCAACATGGCCAACTACTCCCTGCTCAAGAAGCTCGGCGCCGTGACCGCCGATTCAGGCAAGCCCATCCTGTTCAAGCGGGGTATGGCGGCCACCATCGAGGAGTGGCTCGCGGCCAGCGAGTACATCACGATGAGCAACCCCAACGTCATCCTGTGTGAGAGAGGGATACGCACGTTCGAGACGTCGACGCGCTTCACGCTCGACATCACGGCGGTCCCCGTCGTGCACAAGCTCTCGACGCTCCCCATCATGGTCGACGCTTCGCACCCGACGGGACAGAGGGACCTTGTCGCGCCGGTGTGCCGCGCCGCCATCGCCATCGGTGCCGACGGACTCATGGTCGAGGCGCACCCCGACCCGCGCCGGGCGCTCTCCGACGGGCCGCAGTCGCTGGACCTTGCAGGACTGCGGGCGCTGGTGCGCGAACTCGAACCGGTGGCGAAGGTCGTCGGCCGTTCACTCGTGTAGGGCCGCACGATCGCGGCCGTTGTCGGGGACCAGCCTGGAGAAAAGGGCACATGCCGGAGGCGGAGACCAGCGAGGACAGGACGTGCCGGCACTGTGGTGCCGTTGCCGGCGCGCGCCTCGGCCGATGCACGGTATGCGGTGGGAGCGTGTGTGAGCACTGCGGGAACGTGCAGCGCGCCCGGGGGGAGGCTCACGTCGTCCACGACTCGTGCCTGTCGAGGGATGCTGGCGGGTTCAGCATGATCAAGTTCGTGAAGTAGCGCATCGCGTGCGGCGCGGTTACTGCCCGGAAGTCGCCTTGGCGCCCATCATTACCCTCGCATGCGCTACACTGGTCGTCCGATGACTTTGGACCTCTCTCTCCTCAATCCCGCCCAGCGCGACGCGGTCACTACCACGGAAGGCCCCCTGCTCGTGCTGGCCGGGGCCGGATCCGGCAAGACGCGCGTGCTCACGTACCGGATCGCCCACTTGGTGGGTGACCTCGGTGTCCCGACCCACGCCATCCTCGGCATCACCTTTACGAACAAGGCCGCCGAGGAGATGCGAAAGCGCCTCGGCGAACTCGTCGGGCCGTCCTCCCGCGCCATGTGGGTCATGACGTTCCACGCCCTGTGCGTCCGGATGCTGCGTCGCGACGGGGACCTTCTTGGCTACTCTCCGTCGTGGACCATCTATGACGAGGACGATCGCAAGCGGATGCTCTCCACCGTGATCACCACGCTCGACATCGACCTGAAGCGCTACCCCGCCTCCTCGTTCGTGAACAGGATCTCGTCCGCGAAGAGCGAGCTCGTCGACGCGGCCGCCTATGCCGCGGCGGCATCGACGCCGCCCGAGAAGCTCACCGCCAAGGTGTACTCCGAGTACGAGCGCCGCCTGCACCAGGCCAACGCCATGGACTTCGACGATCTGCTCGTCAACGGCGTGCGGCTTCTGCAGGACCGCCCCGAGGCCCTCGAGCGCTGGCGGGGCCGGTTCAGCCACATTCTCGTGGACGAATACCAGGACACCAACCGAGCGCAATACACTATGGTGAACATCCTGGCGGCCACGCATCGCAACCTCATGGTGGTCGGCGACGACGACCAGTCGGTGTACTCGTGGCGTGGCGCGGACATCCGCAACATCCTGGACTTCGAGCAGGACTATCCGGAGGCTCACGTCGTCAAGCTCGAGGAGAATTACCGCTCCACCAAGACGATCCTCGCCGCCGCGAACTACGTGGTCGCCAACAATGCGGACCGCAAGCCCAAGACGCTGTGGACGGCCAACGCCGAGGGCGAGGCCATCACCCGCTATCTGGCGGCCGACGAGCGCGACGAGGTCCGATTCGTGGTCGACGAGATCGAGCGTCTCCTTCGGGAGGACGGGCGCACGTACTCGGACTTCGCGGTGTTCTACCGAACGAACGCCCAGTCGCGCGTCTTGGAGGACCAGTTCCTGCGCACGGGGGTGCCGTACCAGCTCGTCGGCGGGACCCGCTTCTTCGATCGCGCGGAGATCCGGGACGTGATCGCTTACCTGCGAACCATGGTGAACCCCGCGGATCCGGTGCCGCTCAAGCGCATCATCAACCAGCCGAAGCGTGGCATCGGGCTCACCACCATCGGCGTGCTCGAGGATCAGGCGCGCGCCGATGGCATCACACTGTCCCACGCGGTGGTCCTGGCCGCCGGGCAACAGTGGCTCACGAGTGGACCGAGGGCCAAGGTCACGGCGTTCGCCGCCCTCTTGGTGGAGATGCGCGCCGTCGAGGCGGAGACGATGCGGGAGCGCGTCGAGCGCATCGTCGAGCTGTCTGGTCTCATTGCCGCGCTCGAAGCCGAGCATACCGACGAGGCCCGGGGCCGCGTAGAGAACATCCGGGAGTTCTTCGGCGTCGTGGACGAGTTCGATTCCGCGCATCCCGACGCTGAGTTCTCTGACTTTCTGGAGTGGGTGGCCCTTCGCACCGATCTGGACAGCCTCCAGCAGGGGGATCGCGCGGTCACTCTCATGACACTGCACACGGCGAAGGGGCTCGAGTTCCCGGTCGTCTTCATCGTCGGCATGGAGGACGGTCTGTTCCCCCACGCGAACTCCATGTTCGAGCCGAAGGGCTTGGAGGAGGAGCGGCGGCTCGCGTACGTCGGGATCACACGGGCGCGCGAGAGGCTCTACCTGACCCATGCATACCAGCGGACCATCTACGGCGCGAGCCAGTACAATCCCCCCAGCATGTTCATGGGAGAGATACCTGACGAGCACATGCGCACGGAAGGCATCGGCTCGGCGGGGGCCGAACGCACCACCGCACGGCGTGGCGACCGCTACGGACGGCCGACGTGGAGGGAGCCCGCTTCCTCGTCGGGCGGCGGGCGGGTGTTCGGATCGGGGGCGCCACGTGCGGCGACTCCCGCGGGCCCAGCCGAGACGTTCGTCGCCGGCGACATCGTCGAGCACAAGACCTTCGGCCGCGGCCGGGTGGTATCGGTGAAGGGTGACAGGATCGCCGTCGACTTCGCGGGGGACACGGGCGAGAAGACCCTGCTCGCCGGGTTCGCTCCGCTGCGCAAGATCGAGGGCTAGGCGGGACGGAGGCGGGGGTATGGGACCGATCCTGGTTCTCGGGCATCGCAATCCGGACAACGACTCGATATGTTCGGCCGTCGCGTACGCTCATCTGAAGAACCTCACCGACCCCGCTCACGCGTACCTGCCGGTGCGCTTGGGTGCGGTTCCCCCGGAGACAGCGTGGACGTTCGAGCGCTTCGGCGTGCCCGTCCCGGAGCTGATCGAACACGTCCGGACGCGCGTGTGCGACGTCATGACGACGGACACCGTCACCGTAGGTCCCGAGGACACACTGCTCGCCGTCGGCGCCCTGTTGGCCGAGCACGGGGTTCGCGGCCTTCCGGTGGTCGACGGCGATGCGGTTCTCGGACTCGTCTCCATGGCGGCGCTCGCGGCGCGTTATGTCGAGGACCTCACGGTGTCGGGATTCACCGGGCGCCCCGTCACCGTCGCGAGGCTCGTCGAGGTCCTCGAGGGGCAGCTCCTGACGGGAGAACCGTCCGCGTCCCTGACGGGCGACGTCCTCATCGGCGCGATGGAACCCCAGACGATGCTCGGCTACCTGAAGCCCGGGGACGTGCTCATCGTGGGTGACCGGCGCCGCACCCAGCCGATGGCCATCGAGGCCGGGGTGGCGTGCCTGGTCGCGACGGGCGGCAGCATACCCGACGACGACGTCTTGAGCATGGCGCGGGCCAGCGGCTGTGCCGTCGTCGTGACGCCGAAGGATACGTACGGGGCCGCGCGGCTCGTGAACCTGTCGCATCTGGCTCGCGAGATGATGGAGACGGATGCGCTGCTGGTCGAACCGGACACTCTGCTGTCCGAGGCCACCGAGGATCTCTTCGCCTCGCCGCAGCGCGAGGCGATCGTGGTCGACGGCGACGGCCGTCTGAAGGGAATGCTGACGCGCACCAACGTGGCGCGGGCCCCGAGAAGGCGCGTGATCCTGGTCGACCACAACGAGAAGTCCCAGTCCGCGGACGGGGTCGAGGAGGCGGCGGTCGTGGAGATAGTCGACCACCACCGTGTGGGTGACATCGAGACCGCGTACCCGATAACCTTCCTCAATCTGCCTGTGGGCTCGACAGCCACGATCGTGGCCGAACGCTATCGTCAGCTCGGCGTGCGCGTGCCGGCGCCCATGGCCGGCCTCATGCTGTCGGCCGTGCTGACCGACACGGTCATGCTGAAGTCCCCGACGACCACGGACACCGACCGCGATGTCGCGGAGCGTCTCGCGGGCGAGCTCGGGTTGGACCACAGAGCGTTCGGGATGGAGATCTTCCGGGCGCGCAGCCTGGGAAGGACGTTCTCCGTGGGCGACGTGGTGAGGGCGGACCTGAAGGAGTACCGCATCGGCGACACATCGGTCTCGATCTCCCAGGTGGAGACCGTGGACGCGGACGAGGTGCTGGCCTACAGGGACGATCTGATCGCCCACATGGAGCACATGGCCACGGAGCGCGGCTACGGGGCCGCTCTCCTGATGGTGACCGATGTGGTTCGGGAGGGCAGCGAGCTGCTCGTCGTCGGCAAGAGGCGGCTCGCCGAGCGCGCGTTCGGCGTGTCCTTCGATTCCGGGTCCGCGTGGTTCGACGGGATGCTGTCGCGCAAGAAGCAGGTCGCACCGCGGCTGGTCGAATCCGCCGGCCGGCCGTAGGGCCGGGTCGCGATGGTGGACTTCGGCGCGGTCGCGGGCTTCGATTCCGCCGTCACGACCGCCGTCAGGCATGTCTCCTCGCCCGCGCTCACGCGCGTGTTCTGGATAGCGACGCTCGTGGGCGACGCGAGCGTCATGACGGGAATCTCGGTCGCCGCCGTCGTCCTGCTCCTGGCGTGGGGCAGTCGCAGGTCCGCTGTCGTGCTCGGTGCGCTCATGGCACTCGACCCGCTCGTGTCCGTGTGGCTGAAGACGGCGTTCGCTCGTCCGAGACCCCCCGTGGCGGGGATGCTGATCAATGTGCCCACCGGCGCGAGCTTCCCGTCAGGACACGCGATGGCGTCCCTGCTCTGCTTCGGCCTGCTCGCGCTGTTCGCGTTGCGAGGCAGCGGGCCGGCGTGGCGGAAGGCGGTCGCGGTCGTCGGGTCGCTCGTCGGGGTGCTGGGGGTGGCCCTCTCCCGCATCTACCTGGGAGTCCACTGGCCATCCGACACGGTGGGGGCGTGGGCGTTCGCTGGAGTCCTGATAGCGATGGGGTGGGTCGCACTCGTCGTGTGGGAGCGCGCGCGCGGCCCGGAATCCCGGCCCGACCTGACGCCGCGGCGGCGCCGAAGGCTCGCCGAGCTCGCCGTCGTGTGCGGCGTTGTCGTGTTGGCGCTGCTCATGCGGCAGGCGGGTATCGACCCGCTGATCCGCTAGGTGGCCCGGGGCAGCCGAAGCGTGAACGTCGTTCCGCGTCCTATCTCCGAGGAGGTCGGCGCCTCAGAGCCGGATCGACCGCCACACGCTTCGGTACCCCTTCGGGGCGTCGGCGGGGACCCGCATCTGCCCCGACACCATGGCGAAGGTATGGTCGGCGAAGATGCCGAGTGGCAGCCCGATCCACGTGGTGTCGCCCGACCGCGAGACCTTCACCTGGGGGGCAAGGCTGTCGGCGGCGAGTCGCATGACTTCGACCTTGTCGCCGATGATGGCGACGTCGAGCCGGGCGGGCAGGGCGGACCCGCCGAGCAGCCGCAGCCTGAAGTCGTAGCGAGCATCTCGCGGAGGTCGGGCCGGACCTGTGATGCCCACCCACACCCGGTGCGGACCGCGCACCATGCGTATGTCCCTGATGCGTCGCCGCGACGAGAGCCCCAGTGCGACGTCCTTCGACGGCGGTTCATGTATGACCACGTCGCGCGGGTCGTCCACGGGCGGCGTGTCCGTGCCGATCGTGCGGAGGGCAGGGCGCGACCACGTGCCGAACAGCTCGTTGCGACGCACGAACGCGAGGAGGAACACGCGCAGGTCGGGGACCCGCATCTGGCTCGCGTAGTCGTCGATGGCGCGGTGCTTGCGCTGCTCGACGGCTTCGGGCAGCGGGAGCGAGCCCCAATGGGTGCCGATCTCCTTGAGCGAGGGTGGCGGGCGCAGGTACAGTCCGGGAGCGTAGGCCCACGGGAACGGATACAGCCCGACGTGGACGATGTAGGTCATGCGGCGCCCCGGGTAGTCGACGGCATCGAGCGCGTACTCCGTGAACGCGGACGTCGCCCAGTGGTCGTGGTGGTGTTCGCTCGGGTCCGGATACACGACGGATGTGGGTTTGTACTCAGAGATGATCCGCTCGAGGTCTCCGGCAAGGTTGGCACCGCAGAACACAGTTCCCGGCTTCTCGGCGAACGGGTACGGCACGCGCGTCTGCCCGCTCGATCCCAGATGCGGGTGGTCAAGATCCCAGTCCCTGTCCCACAGGGAGTTGATGCTTCCGTCGGCGTAGGCCAGATAGATGCGGTCCTCGGGCGGGACCCCGAGGGAGGCGAGGGCGAGGGAGCTCTCACGGTGGCGCTCGAGGCCGAGGGCGAGGAACGAGGCAGGTGTCAGCGGACCCGGGGTGAGTCGGGCGGCCGCCCTTCGGTAGCCGTCACCCACGGTCACCAGGACCACGCGCACCTGGACCCCGTTCTCCCTCGCGAGGGCGATGAGGCCCCCGGGGCCGATGACCTCGTCATCGGGATGAGGCGCTATGACGAGGATCCGGTCGCCGAAGTCGTGGATGTCTCGTTGGGAGGCCACGGAGGGTATCGGGTCGACGACTCCGCTGCGAACGGCCGCGTACAGGACGCCGACGAGAGCGCCGCCGCCAAGGATGGCACCGGCGATCTTGAGCAGGGTCGTCGGCGAGGCGGGGCCGGACATGTCGAGACTCCTGTTCGCGATCCTGGGCGGTGGTGTGCGACTGACGGCGCCAGTATACCGCCCCGATGAGAGTGCCGGCTGGGCGCGGCCCGGATCGACTTGGGAGCGACTCGGGAGAAGGCATAGAACGAGGCGCTCTGGGGGGAGAGCGCCTCGTTATGCGGAGCGGGCGTTCCCCGTTCAGAGGGGGGAGGAGAACGGGTCGCCCAAGACTCCGACAATGGTCAAGCAACGCGCGTGCCAAGAACGCCGCCGCGCGGTTCCCGGCGTGGGGCGACCTCGCTCCCCGTGCGTTCGGGTATGGTATCGGCGACGGAGGTGGTCATGGAGACGCTCTCGATACCGGGTGTGGACGCGCCCGCCACACGGGTGGCGCTCGGGACGTGGTCCATGGGCGGGTGGATGTGGGGCGGCGCGGACGAGCAGGCCGCGCGCGCGACCGTGGCTCGCGCCCTGGACCTGGGCGTCACGACCATCGACACCGCGCCCGTGTACGGTTTCGGTCTCTCTGAGGAGATGGTCGGGGACGTTGTCAGGTCGCGCGGCGCGCGCGACAGGGTCGTGCTCGCCACCAAGGCCGGGCTCGTGTGGGACGCGCGGCGGGACCCTTGGAAGGACGCGTCACCACGGAGTGTGGCCCGTGAGGTCGAGGATTCGCTCCGACGCCTGCGGACCGACGTGATAGACGTGTACCAGATCCACTGGCCGGACCCCGCCACGCCGGTCGCCAGGACCGCCGAGGCGGTTCGCGCCCTGCTGGACCGCGGGATCATCCGCGCGGCCGGCGTCTGCAACTTCTCCGTGGACCAGATCGAGGCATTCTCGGCCGAATGCCCCATCACGGTCTGTCAGTCTCCTTACTCGTTGTTCCAGCGAGGGATCGAGCGAGACGTCCTCCCGTACTGCCGGACCCGGTCCCTCCGCCTGCTGGCGTACAGCCCGCTCGCTCGGGGCCTGCTTGCGGGCACGATGCGCAGGGACGCGGAGCCCGGCGACCAGGCCCGCCGCACGCCGATGTTCCATGGCGAGGAGTATCGGCGACACATCGACATCGTCGAGCGGCTCGACGACTACGCGCACGACCGGTTCGGGCGGCGGGTCATCCATCTGGCCGTGCGCTGGATACTGGACGGCGCCGAGGACAGCGTGGTCCTGTGGGGCGCCCGGCGGCCCGAGCAGCTCGACGCGCTCGCGGGCGTCGGAGGTTGGCGGCTGGACGAGCGGTCGCGTCGCGAGATCGAGGCGATCGTCGACGGCGGGTCGGTCGGGAGGCAGCAGGACGCGTAGCCCCGATCGGCGGATGGCAAGGCAGCCGCTGATGGAACAAGGTGAACGGCAGGCAGGCTGGAGGGAGCACGATGCGTGTGCGGGTCACCATGGCGCTCATCGCAGCGTTGCTGCTGCAAGTCGCGCTCGCCGGCTGCGGTTCGTCCACCCCGCCCCGCAGCGGCGTCGCCGCAGAGAGCGGCGGCGTCCAGCATGTGTCTGTCGACCTTTCGCAGGGCTACTACGCCCCCGAGGTCATCGAGGTCAAGGCGGGTGTCCCGCTCGAGATCACATTCGGGCAGGGCGAAGGGTGCCTGTCCAGCGTCCTTATCGAGGACTTCGGCATCGACCAGGACCTCAGCCACGGCGGCGCCGTCGTGAGACTTCCTGCGATGAAGGCGGGAACGTACGACTTCTCGTGCGGCATGCGGATGGTCTACGGCAGGATCGTCGTGAAGTAGGGCGGCCCACGCGATCGCTTGGACCACATTGCCGGACTTGATGATCGCGTACACCTCGGGGCCCGCCGCGAGTTCCGCGGAAGGGTCGACTCGACGGAACGCGGAAGGGGCGGCCGTGTGAGGCCGCCCCTTCGAGTACTGTCTGAGCGCCGGACCCTCTCGGGACCCGTCCGGACGGAGGACCGCTACCCGTTGATGATCTCCATCGCCTCGTCGCGATAGGCGTCCATGACGTATGGCAGGCCGGAGATCTCGGACGCCTCCCGAGACAGCGCCATGACATCGGCGCGGCTGATGGTGGACAGCTTCATGTTGCGCGAACCGCTCATCAACTGCTGCAGCCCGATCTTGATCTTGTCGGAGAATGTGTAGACGGCGATGGCGCCGAGCGGCATCTTGTCGACCTCGGTCCCGTACTTCGCCCTGAGGGTCTCGTAGGCGACGAAGATCTCCTCCTTCGTGGTGCCGAACTCGGACACGGTCTTGGGAAGGTCGCCTTCCTTCATCCATATCCCGATGTTCTTGCCGACGAAGCCGGGGATCATCAGCGCGCGGCCCATGCACACGGCCTTCGCGTGCGGAGCGCCCATCGCCAGGACCTTGAACACGTGGTCCTCGGTCGAGAACCCCCCGGCCATCGCGATGTCGGGCACCCGCTCGCCCCTGAGGGCCAGCGCCTCACACAGTTCCTGCGTCATGCACTGCAGGTAGAAGGTCGGGATGCCCCACTCCTCCATCATGCGCCAGGGGCTCATGCCCGTGCCGCCGGGAGCCCCGTCGATCGTGAGAAGGTCGATGCCGTAGCGGCTCGACCACTTGATGGCCATGGCGAGCTCGCGCATCGGGTAGGCGCCGGTCTTGAGCGTCACTCGCTGGGCGCCCAGGTCACGAAGGCGCTGGACTTCCTTGGCAAAACCCTCCTCGTCGATGAACCCGAGGCGGCTGTGGCGCTCGAAGTGCTTGATCGCGCCGGCCTTGTACGACGCCTTGACGGCGGGGTCCGAGGGGTCCGGGGTCACGAGGTAGCCTCGCTTCTGCAACTCGAGGGCGCGCTCGATACTGCCGACCTTGATCTCGCCGCCGATGCACTTGGCGCCCTGGCCCCACTTGAGCTCCATGGTTGTGACGCCGAGCTCCTTGACGCAGTACTCGGCAACGCCGAGGCGGGTGTCCTCGACGTTCATCTGGACCAGGATGTCGCCGTAGCCATCTTCCTGGTAGCGGCGGAACAACTCGACGCGACGCTTCATGTCGGGTGCGCCGATGACCTTGCCCTTGGAGTTGAGCTCGAGTCCGGGGTCGATCCCGCAGACGTTCTCGCCGCACACGATCGAGACGCCCGATATCGCGGCCCCGATCGAGAAGTGCTCCCAGTTCTTGCGGGCTATCTCGGTCGAGCCGAGTGCGCCGGTGAAGATCGGCACCTTCATGCTCACCTTGTTCGTGGTGCCGAAGGAGGTCTCGGTGTCGACCATTGGGAACAGCGTGTTGTCGGGGTTGCCGACGACGCCGTCCGGCAGGCCCTTCGTGCCCAGGGCATAGCCCATGATGTTGAGGTGCGAGTAGTCGACGGGGTAGTCCTTGTCGCCGCCTGCGGTGATCTCGCCGAACGGGCCGGGATAGATGACCTCGCGGCCACGGAACGAGGCCTTGAAGACCTCGCAGTTCCCGCGACACCCGTCCACGCACCGCGTGCAGATGCCGGACGAGGGTGACACGCTCCTCGATCGGTTCGAGGTCTGCGTGGCTTCGTTGGCGTTCGGTTGCTGGAGCGTCATGGATCCCCCTGTCTTGTTTGACGACCGCACGGGCTCCGCGGGGTCGATTGGACCCTCCGCGCGTCCATATCCGTATGCGCGGCCGGCCCCTGGTTTGCGCTATTGTAACCATGTAGCCGGATGGAAACACCACCGAAATGCCAGAGAAGCAATCGAGGGGGGGCGTGCATGCCCAAGGAGTTGCGCGAAGGCGTCATCCGCACAATTCGCGACCAGAAGATCGAGTTCATCCACCTCTGGTTCACGGACGTCCTGGGCTTCCTCAAGAGCTTCATGATCGACGTCGAGGAACTCGAGACGGCGATGACCGAGGGCATGGGCTTCGACGGGTCATCGATCCAGGGGTTCGCGCGGATCGAGGAATCGGACATGATCGCGCTGCCCGATCCGACGACTCTGCAGATCCTCCCGTGGCGCACCGACGGGCACCTCGTCGCGTCGATGTATTGCGACATCACGAACCCCGATGGCTCGTACTACGAGTGTGATCCGCGCTTCGTCCTCAAGCGCAACCTGAAGCGCGCGACGGACATGGGCTACACGTTCTACATCGGGCCGGAACTCGAGTACTACTACCTGAAGAGCGACACCGACCCCACCGTTCTCGACCATGCGACGTACTTCGACCAGACCACGCGTGACCTCTCCATCGACTTGCGCAAGGAGACCGTCCGCACGCTCAAGAGCTTCGGCATCCAGGTCGAGTACAGCCACCACGAGGTCGGCCCGAGCCAGCACGAGATCGACCTGCGCTACTGCGAGGCGTTGCGGATGGCCGACAACGTCATGACCTACCGCACGGTCGTCAAGGAGGTCGCGCAGGAGGCCGGCGTGTACGCCACCTTCATGCCGAAGCCGATATTCGGCGAGGCCGGCAGCGGGATGCACGTGCACCAGTCGCTGTTCAGGGGCGAGAGCAACGCCTTCTACGACCCGGCGGACCCGTTCCATCTTTCGGACACGGCGAAGTCATACATGGCGGGGCTGCTCGTGCACGCCCGCGAGATCTGCGCCGTTACCAACCAATGGGTGAACTCGTACAAGCGGCTCGTCTCCGGTTACGAGGCTCCGGTCTACGTGTGCTGGGCGCATCGGAACCGCTCCGCGCTCGTCCGCGTGCCCATGTACAAGCCGGGCAAGGAGAAGGCCACGCGTCTCGAGCTGCGCTCGCCCGACCCGGCATGCAACCCGTACCTCGCCTTCGCCGTGATGCTCGCCGCGGGTCTCGAGGGCATCGAGAAGGGCTACACGCTTCCCGAGCCGGTCACGGACAACATCTACGAGATGAGTGACGCACAAAGGGCCGAACTGGGCATCGGGTCGCTTCCGGGCGACCTGGCCGAGGCGATCGCGTGCATGGAGGGGTCCTCGCTCCTGCGGCGTGCGCTCGGTGACCAGGTCTTCGAATGGATCCTTCTCAACAAGAAGACCGAGTGGGACAGCTATCGGTCACGGGTCACGCCCTACGAGCTCGAGGAGTACCTCCCGCTGTTGTAGGATGCGTGCGGGGCGCACGCCCCGCGTCCCGCACAGGGAGGTTGCCGCGATGTCCGAGGCAGGGATCCCGCTCGGCAGCGAAACGCGACTGTTCACCGGCCTGACGAACACGGGCTGGCTGTCAGGCGTGCTCATCGACACGGGTCCTGACGCTTCGGTCTACGGCGACGTCCCCATTACGGACGTGCTGATCACGCACGGCCACGCCGACCACTTCTCGTCCGCCGCCGACCTCCGCCGGTCGGGAGCGCGGATCGTCGCTCCACGGGAAGAGGCCGCTCTCGTCGAGAATCCCGAGGTGAACATCCGCGGGATGTTCTCGTGGGCCCGGCCGTCGGACGAGATGGTCACCAAGATGTTCAGGGGCGAGGGGTGCTTTGTGGACTCCTTCTCGGACGAGTGGCGGGGCCACGGTGTCGAGGTGGTCCCGCTGCCGGGGCACACCCTCGGCCACTGCGGCTACCTGACCGACGACGGCGTGTTGTTCAGTGGCGACGCTCTGTACGTGCGCGCGGTGTGGGAGAGGCATCCTCTGCCGTACGCGATCGATCCGGGGCTCGTCCGCGCTTCGCTGGGCGTCATCGACGGCTTGGACTTCGAGTGGCTGGTCCCGGGGCACGGCACGGCGCCTCTGTCTCGCGCGGATGTCGGTGGGCACGTCGAGCACCACATCGCCCGTATGGACGATGTGTCGGCGTTCCTGCTGGCCCTCCTTGCCGAGCCTTGCACCACCGAGCAGGCTATCGCGGCGGTTTCGCGGCACGTGGGGCTTTCGGAGAACGCCGCGCAGTACTGGCTTGCGGTGACCACGGTCAAAGGGTACCTCTCCGACCTCCTGCGTCAGGGCCTCATCACGTTCAGTGTCAGGCATCATGCCGGCTACTGGGGCGCCGTCTAGCCCGCGTCGCTGTTCGTCGCGCCGGCGGCTCCCGGTAAGAGCGCGGTAAGGCGCTCCCGTCATCATCGACTCCAAGGTCCGCGGGCGACGTTCTCCTGGCGACCGGCGTCCCATCGGATGACCGGAGCCTGGGCGCCCCGGCATGGTGCGTCGTCGTCCGGGGAGGGGGCATGACGTGGCGGACGGATGTTCGTCGGGCGGGTCGCGGCCGCCGCAGCAAGCCCCGTTTCCATCGACACACTGATGAGATATGGGATGAGGGGAGATCCACAATGCGGAAGATGATAATGACCGCCTTGGCGGCGATCGTTCTGGCGGCGGCATTGGCGCCGTCCAGCGCCCTGGCCGCCGAGCAGCGCTTCAAGGCACCGGGGAACAAGGGCGACATTCCGGCGCGCTGGAACATGGAGAAGCCGGACAAGACCATCCATCCTGACGCCGCTCCGCCGAGTGCGGGCGGCAACGGTGACGGACGCAACGGCATCACGTTCGGCGCCTTCGACAGCGGGGACATCGTGGTCGTCCTGGGCACGCTGACAGGGCATGCGGGGATGTTCGACCGGGCCTACTACTCGAGCCTGTACAGCTATGCCGTGTGGAGCGCCAACACGACGCCCGTCTCGGCCGTCCAGCGCGAGCAGTGCATCAAGTACCGGTCATACGACAGCGCGTACGGTCTGTGGGTGCCTTCGCTGGCCTCCCGCGGGTCCGCGGTCCGCTACTACTGCCGGGCGCAGCTCGGCGAGCCGTACGACATCTCATCGTCCAAAGCCGATCAGTCGCGGTGGTACTGCTCGAAGCTCTGCTGGGCCGCGTGGCGCTATGTCGCCGGGATCGATCTGGACGGCGACGGTGGCTTCTGGGTGTGGCCGGTGGACCTGATCAACGATCCGGCGACCTCACTGTTCGGCTACTGGAGCTGATCGACCGTCCTTGGATCGGACAGGGCTCGTCTTCTCCGCCCGTCCCGGCTGGCCAGATGCTGCCGGGACGGGCGGCTACCGGAGGGGGATCTCATGAGAATGGGCGCGCGTGTTCGTCGTATCGCTTTGGGGGTCGCCGTGATGTGCGCCGCGGGTGCGTTCGTGACGGCCGCCGTGCTCGTTCGAAACGCGGGGGGTGGCGAAGGAGTCGCGGCCCGACCCGGAGCGGACCTCGCCGTGGTGATGCTCGGGCATCCGGACCGCCTGGTGACCGTCGACCTGGACAGGATGACCGTGGTGTCGGACGTCGGTCTGCGCTCGCTGCCCACCGACCTGGTCCTCGACCGAGACGGGAGGGCGGTCACCGCACAGGCCGGTGGGATCGGCGACGAGGCGGACGATGTCGTCGGCGTCTGCGATGTCCGCGCCGGAGGCCGGGTCCGCTATCTCAAACTCGCATACCCCAACCCGGGATTCCTCGTGACGGTAGGCGCGCGCGTCTTCGCGATGCATGGCATCGCCTACAAGGACGGGCTCGCGGTGAGCGTCGTGGACACTCGAGCGATGAGGACCGTCCGATCCGGGTTGTTGCCGGATGGCCCGGGATGCACGATGGCCGTGGCGGACGGTTCGATCTGGACTCTGGCGTCGGACCCGGCGAGTCTCGAAGCGACAGACTCCGAGTTGTGCGGACCCAAGGTCATCATCACGAGAGTGGACCCGGACACGCTGGTACGCCGTGCGATCGGGGGTGTTCGGGCGGTGGCGAACCAGGTGGTCGCGACGGCTCCGCACAGGCTCGCGCTGTTGTCCGGACGGCTAGGACTGGGTCCGGCGGCGGTCACCGACATCGACGCAACGACCGGGGAAGCGGGGCACGCAACGGTCCTGCCCGACCTTCGCCACGGAGCCATGATGGGCTGCCTCGTCGGGGAACGGCTCGCTGTCTCGGAGTGGGACGGCGGCGACCCGTCAGACGAAGGCGAGTGGATCGCCTGGCTCGACAGCGGCACCCTCGCGCGCCAGGGCTCGATCCGCATCAGCGGTGGCCCGTGCGCGATGGCCCCTTGGGGCGATCGGCTGGTGGTCATCGAGCGCACAACCGGCCGGCTGCTCGTCGTCGATCTGCGGACTGCGCGTGTCACTGGTTCGGTGAGAGTGGCGGACCGAGCCCCGGTGATCGCGGACGTGCAGGTCTTGCCGGGACGACGAGACAGCCACGTCCGGTAGTGCGGAGTCCATCCGCGTCGGGCCCGGCGTCAGCGGTCGAGCCACTCCAGCACGGCCCGCTCGACCCCATCACGCCCCGCGTCGACCACTGCCGGGAATCGCTCGGGCAACTGGTCCAGCTCCGCGAGCGCCCGGGGAACCGCCGCCGCCCCGGATGTCATCTCCGCCACCTTGGCGAGCAGCTCCACTCCGCTCAGGTCGGCGGCATCGGCCGGCAGCACGTCCCCGTGCCTCAGACAGTTGAGCGCCTTGTAGACGTCCGCGCCGAACTTGGCCCAGTGAGCCGTGGACACGACGAGGACCGGATCATCGGCGCGCAGGCGTTCCGCGACCTCCCAAGCGACAGCCGTGTGGGGGTCGAGCAAGTACCGCTCCTCCGACCAGACGCGCTCGATGACCTCGAGCGACTCCTCGTTGGACACCCAATCGCCGAGGATCACCTCACGCAGGGCCGCGAACGTCTCGCGATCGACTTGGAAGTGACCGTCACGTTCGAGTTCGGACATCCAGCCGCGCACCGTCTCCGGGTCGCGGGTCAGCTCGAACAGCAGCCGCTCGAGGTTCGACGAGATGAGGATGTCCATCGACGGCGATGGCGTCGTCACGAACGTGCGCGACCTGATGTCGTACACTCCCGTCGCGATGAAGTCGGTGAGGACGTTGTTCTCGTTGGAGGCGCACAGCAGGCGGCCGATCGGGACACCCATCTTGCGCGCGTAGAATCCCGCGAGGATGTTGCCGAAGTTGCCCGTGGGCACGCACACGTCGATGTCATGCCCGGGCGCGACACCGCCCTGCGCGACCATGTCGGCGTACGCGGAGACGTAGTAGACGATCTGGGGCAGTAGCCGTCCCCAGTTGATCGAGTTGGCGCTGGAGAGGCGCAGCCCCCGTTCGTGCAGCCGGGAGTTGAATGTCTCATCGGCGAACGCGGCTTTGACCGCGTTCTGGCAGTCGTCGAAGTTGCCCCGGACGCCGAAGACGCCGACATTGTCGCCTCGTTGCGTGACCATCTGCTTGCGCTGCAGTTCGGAGACCCCGTCGGCGGGATAGAACACGACGATCCCGGTGTGCGCGCGATCCGCGAACCCCTCCAGCGCCGCCTTCCCGGTGTCTCCAGAGGTCGCCACCAGCACCAGGTAGTCGTCCAGCTTCTCCCCAGCGGCGAGCCGCATCGAGATGGCCTCCGAGAAGAGCAGCGGCATGCACTGCAGCGCCATGTCCTTAAAAGCGCTCGTCGGGCCGTGCCACAGCTCGAGCACATGCATGTCCGCTGTGACCTCCACGACGGGCGCTATCCCCGGGTGGTCGAAGTTCTCCCCGTACGCTGACTCCATGAGAGCCGAGACCTGTTCGGGATGGACGTCCACGCCGAAGAGAGAGTAGATGCGCGCGGCCCGTTCCGCGTACGAAAGGCGCCTCAGGCCCAGTATGTCGCCAAGGGGCATGACGGGAACGCGTTCGGGAACGTAGAGTCCGCCTCCGGGGGCGATCCCTTTGATCACCGTGTCGGTGAAGGTCCGCGGCATCGGGTCGAGCCCGCGAGTGTCCCTGTAGGAGATGGAGGCCATGCGGGCATCGTACCAGACGATGCTGGCTCCGCGGCGGCGGAGACGTCCCGCCCGAGCCGCTCGCGATCCCGGCCGCGCCGACAGCGAGCGGTTGCGCCATCGCGGCGCCGTGGCGGACAATGTGCCCCACGCACACGGCCCACGGGGGAGGCGGGCTCGGTGAAGTACTGCATCGTGATCCTGGACGGTGCGTCGGGCTGGCCGCTCGAGGAACTCGGCGGGAGAACCACGCTTGCCGCTGCCCGCACGCCCAACCTCGACGCGCTTGCGGCTTCGGGCTTCGTCGGCATGGCGGCCACCGTTCCGAAAGGCGCCGAGCCTTCGTCGTCCGCCGCCTGCACGTCCATCCTCGGCTACGACCCCGTCGCGGACTTCGTGGGGCGCGGAGCCATAGAGGCGGCCAGCATGGGGATCCCACTCGGCCCCGACGAGGTCGCCTTGCGGATGAACCTTGTCAACACGGCTGGCGGCGTCATGGCGTCGTACTCGTGCGGACATATCTCCACCGCCGAGTCCCGCGCCATCGTGTTGGATATCGACGAGGTGTTGGGCGACGACACCTTCCGCTTCTACCCCGGGGTCAGCTATCGGCATATCCTCGTCGTGAAGGGGCACCCCGAGCTGATCGACGCCTGCTATACGCCCCCGCACGACATCTCGGGGCTGCCGATCGAGGGTCGGCTGCCCTCGGGCCCCGGTTCCAGCGTCTTGCTCGACCTGATGCGCCGCGCACGCAGGGCACTCGGCAGCTCGCCCGCGAACCTGTGCCGGGGCGAGGCCGGAGACGTCGTGGCTACCGATATCTGGCCGTTTTGGCCGGGTGCCGCGCCGCGGTCCCTGGTGCCGTTTCGCGAACTACGCGGCAAAGCGGCAGCCCTCACGTCCGGAGTCGATCTCCTCAACGGCCTCGCTGTGCTCACCGGGATCGACAGGCTCGACATCCCCGGGGTCACGGACGGGCCTGACAACGACTACGCCCTGCAGGCCGAGCGCGGGTTGGCCGCCCTCGACCACCATGATCTCGTGGTCATCCACGTCGAGACGCCCGACGAGGCCGGTCACGCGGGCGATGTATCCGCCAAGGTGGCCGGGATCGAAGCCATCGACTCCGAGGTCGTTCGTCGTGCGCGCGACTACGGCGACGGCCTGCGGGTGCTGTGCATGCCCGACCACCCCACGCCGATCGCGCTGAGAACCCACGTGGGTGAGCCCGTCCCGTTCGTGCTGGCCGGTCCCGGCGTCTCGGCCAACGGTGCGCCTCGCTTCGACGAGGGATCGGCGCGCGCCACGGGCGTGCTTCTGGACCCCGGGCGGCTCGTCATGGACGAACTCCTCGGCAGCGACGGCAGTCGCTAGGCCACACGCGGCGTGACGCGGGCCGGCAGCAGCTCGGGAGAAGCAGGCAGGAGCCGCCGCTCGGGCTGTCTCGCACAGCCGACCGCCAGTGTGCGGCCCAACCTGACCGCTCTCTCCCGTGTCAAGTCCCATGAGGCTGGCCCCGACCAGCTGCTGGCCACCGACGTGCACCCCACCACCCGGACCCCTGAGGAGTCGAGGACGCGCCACACGCCCCCGAGGCCGTAGGGGAGGATGCCGAGCGCCGCCGCCGCCCCGAGCAGCGGCGGCGAGGACGAGATCAGAGCTGCCCGCTTGCCCTGCGGAGAGTCGGCCAGTGAGGCATCGGACCGGCGGCTGCTGTAGACGCCGCCGAACGAGCCGACCAGCCGCCGAAGGAGCGTCTCCACCCTGGGATCGCGTTGTGAGATGCTCGAAGTCACTCCCACGAGAAGCAGATCCGCTGCGGCGAGGTCGCCGCTGACGGCGTCGATCGCCTCGTGTCGGCGCGAGCACGACGCGGTGGCGCGGCACGTCCCGCATGCGGCGCAGCATGCTCCGAACAGCGAGTAGAGCCGGATGCGCGTCACGTCGGCGCCCGCCCTCTCCACCTCGCTCGCCGCGCACTCCATCGCACGCGTGACCGGCCCCCCGCACACCGCGCTCGCGTCGAGCGCCATCAATCTCATCCGATACCCCCATCGGTTCCGCGCGCAGCGTCGCTCGGCGGCGCCGGCAGGCCCTTCGAGACACGCTCGATCGAGTCGTCGATCCAGTCGATCGAGGTCCTCGCGGCCGCGACGCTCGCGGCGATGGTCATTCGTCTGAGCTCCGCATCGCGCGAGCGGCGTGTCGCACGCTCCCACGCGTCGACCTCGGTCCGGGCGCGGCCGCGCAAATCGTCGAGTCGCTGCTGGTACTGTCCGCGCGCACGTTCGAGCTGAGCGATGATCTCGCCGTCCGGCAGGTCGGAGGACAGCAGGATGTGCAGAAGGAACGGGTCCCGCACCGGGGAGGGGTCCTCGGGGTCGCGCAGCCACGTTTCGAGGGCTCTACGGCCCTTGTGCGTGATCGAAAAGACCTTCCGGTCCGGCTTCCCGCGCTGTGGGACGAGCCGGGAACGCACGCGTCCCTCGCGGGAGAGCCTGTCCAGGGTTCGATACACCTGTGCCTGGTCGGCCGTCCACAGATGACCGGCCCCGTCGTCGAAGCACCGTGTCTTCAGGTCGTACCCAGTCATCGGGTCCCTGCTGAGGAATCCCAGAATGGCGTGTTCGAGCGCCACACAACCGCCCCCGGAGTGATATAGGACAAGACGAGTATATGACAAGTCCTATAAAAATCAACATGAAGTACCGGTCGAGGGTTTGGTGGGAAAGTGCAGGTCAAATGGCCTGTACAATGGTTGAAGGACGACTTGATGGTCTGTATTCCGCCGCAGAGGGTGGCTCGATGCCTCGGGCGGGCTCAACCGGGGGGCCACGAGCTGACGTGTCGCGGCAATGGCGGTGCGGACACGAAAAGGACCGGTCCTGCGAGTGCCAGCTCGCAGGGGGACCGGTCCGAATAGTGCGGAAGGGCGGGACCCTTGCGGCGGGGTCCCGCCCTTCAGGCGATCTCCGGGAGGGGGTACCGGAGATCTCAGGGAGGGAATCGAGAGGAGAGGGGTGCTCCTCAGAAGGTGGCGCGTGATATGGGTGTCGCTGTCAAACCGTGCTGCCGTTCGTACTGCTGGCCTCCAGGCGCCTCCTGTCTGGTGACCGTCCCGGGACCGCATCTTCGTGGTCGCCTGTGAACACTATGGCCGCGTGCGGTGAAGCCCGCGTGTCCGGCGTGTGGAGATGCCGTGGAGAGGCCCGACGACGGGTCGGGGCGGACGGCCGCACACTCGCCGATGCGCGCGGAGAAGCGAGTGTCGTGACCGTCAGGTGCGGACTGCGGGACCGGGCTCGCGAGGAGCGCGTGTGGGCGCGAGGGTGGTGAGGGCGACGCCTGCCAGGATCACGACCATCCCCGCCACCGTCCACCCGTCGAGGCGCTCACCGAGCACCAAGAAGCCCAGGATGGCCGCGATGACGGGGTTCACGAAAGCGTATGTCATGACTTTCGACGCCGGCGCGTGTCTGAGGGCCCACACGAAGGCGGTGAAGGCCATGACCGATCCGAACACGACAAGGTATGCGAGAGCGCCAACTCCCGCCGCCGTGAACCGGAGGCGCGTCCAGTCTCCCGCGGCGGTCGCGATGCCGCACAAGACGATCCCGGCTGAGAGCATCTCGTAGCCGGTCGCGACCATGGCGTCGGCCCGGACGGGGCGCCTCTTGCTGATCACGGACCCGGCGGTCCACAGCCAGGTGCCGCCGATGAGGATGGCGATGCCCGCCAGCTGGCCCCGGGTGCCCGAGACTCCGGTGAGACGCGGGACCATCAGCACGCAGAGCCCGCCGAGGCCAAGGGCCAAGCCTGCGATCCCGGCAGCGGACGGTCGCTCCATGCCCGGGATCACGGATTCAGCGGCCGCGATCCACAAGGGGAGGGCGGCCACGAGCAGAGCCCCCAACCCGGAAGCGATCCTGGTCTCGGCCAGGAACATGGAGAACATCCCGCCCACGAGCAGGAGGATCCCCACGGTGACCGTCGTGGCGACGTCGCGCCTCCGCATGCGGAGCGGGATGCCTCGAAGTCTGGCCATCACGAGGAGGATCGCGCCGGCGAGGACCAGTCGCATCCCCGCGAATGCGGCCGGCGGAAGCGACGCGTTGAGACCGATCTTGATGGCCAGGTATGTGGAGCCCCACACCACATAGAGGGTCGCGAAGGCGACGATCATCTTGACGCGACGGGACCAGCGGACAGGATTCAGTGACGGCATGGGGCTCCTCATGGGTGGCGTTGAGGAACAAGGTACGCCCACGCGGATGCGCGGTCACTTCTGTGCGCTACACTCGCGCCATGCCCGACCACGCCTATCCGCGTCCTGCCCTGACCGTCGACGTCGTCGCCGTTCGGATGGAACTGCGCGGCCCGGAGGTCCTGCTCGTGCAGAGGGGAGGCGACCCGTTCGCGGGGATGTGGGCCCTCCCGGGAGGATTCGTCGACCAGGACGAGCCGCTGGACGAGGCGGCCCTTCGCGAGCTCGCCGAGGAGACTGGGCTGCGACCGTCCGGCTGCCTCACTCAGGTGGGAGCCTACGGCGATCCCGGTCGCGACCCGCGAGGGTGGACGGTCAGCGTCGTCTTCGCCGTGACCCTGGGCGCTGGGGAGAGCACGTCCGTGTGCGCCGGGGACGATGCCGCCGCCGCGGCGTGGTATGCAGCGTCCGAGCTGCCGCATCTGGCGTTCGACCACGATCGTGTCGTCACCGATGCGCTGGCCTCGATGTAGCGAGTCCCCAGCCCTCGTCCGGCGTCGTCCGGCGCCCCTTCGGCTTGTTTGACATCGGCTCGGCGGCGCACGTATCCTGTGCGGAAACCTCATAGCACGAGCCGATGACGGGGATGAGTACGCGGGCCGCGAGGTCCGCCAGAGAGCCGGGGCAGCTGAGAACCGGCGACCGAACGACCGCGGAACATGGCCCCCGAGGCATCCGGAGGAACGGCGCGCACGCGCCTGCGTAATGCCGGACGGACGCCCCCGTTACCTTGGGCTAGAGAGCATCGGACCTTCCGGGACAGCGAAGAACCCCCATCCCGGAACCACACCACCGGTCCTGTGCTTGATGAGGTCGGTCACGCGGAGCAGGAGCGCCGCACCGGCGAAGTCGGGTGGTACCACGAGAACGCTTCTTGAGAGGCCTCTCGTCCTGACAACAGGGCGGGGGCCTTTGTGCTGTCTCGGTGGAGGTGTATGGCATGTCCAAGAGCTGGGAAGAGATCAACGCACGCATCGCGAGCGGCGAGGCCGTCGTGGTGACCGCGGAGGAGTTCGCTGATATCGCGAAGTCCGACGGCCTCAGATCGGCTGCTCGCCGGGTGGACGTCGTCACGACCGGCACCTTCGGCCCGATGTGCAGCTCGGGGGTATTCCTCAACTTCGGCCACTCGGACCCGCCCATCAAGATGGGCGCGATCACTCTCAACGACGTGCCGGCGTCCGGCGGTCTGGCTGCGGTCGACACGTACCTCGGGGTCACCGAGCCGTCGAGGACGAAGGGCATCGAGTACGGCGGGGCGCACGTGATCGAGGACCTGTTGAAGGGCAAGTCCGTCCACCTGCAGGCCACCGGCCCGGGCACCGACTGCTATCCGCGGACGTCGATCGACACCTGGGTGACGCTGGACGACCTCAATCAGGCGTACTTCTTCAACCCACGCAACGCCTATCAGAACTACGCGGTCGCCGTGAACTCGTCGGACACCGCCATCTACACCTACCTGGGTCCTCTGCTCCCGCGCATCGGGAACGCCACGTACTGCTCCGCCGGAGCGCTGTCGCCCCTGCTCAACGACCCGACCTACCGCACGATCGGCGTGGGCACGCGATGCTTCGTGGCCGGCGCGCCCGGCTACGTCGCATGGGAGGGCACCCAGCACAACCCGAACCAGACGCGCGACGAGCATGGTGTGCCCGTGGCGCCTTCCGGGACGCTGGCCGTCATCGCGGACCTCAAGCAGGCCTCGCCGGAGTTCTTCAGCGCGGCGACGTTCACCCGCTACGGCGTGTCGAGCTTCGTCGGGATCGGCGTGCCCATCCCCGTTCTGGACGAGGACATCGCCGAGACGCTCGCGCTGACCGACGCGGACATCCGGGCGACGATCTTCGACTACGGCGTCGGGCGACGGAGCCGGCCTTCCTTCGGCACCGTCAGCTACGCGGACCTGCGCAGCGGGCGGATCACCGTCGAGGGCAGGACGGTCCCGGTGGGCCCGATCAGCTCTCTGCCCAAGGCCCGGCGCATCGCCGAGGTGCTCAAAGGTTGGGTCTCGGAGCGGAAGTGGCAGCTCGCGCCGCCGCTGCAGCCCCTGCCCCAGCCGGGTTCTCAGGGTGTCAGACCTCTCGAGATCCGCAACGAGGAGGCGATCTAGATGGCGCGCCGCAGACTCGATCTCACGTTCCCTCCGAGGCAGGCGACCAAAGCGATCGCCTACCACCTCGTGAAGGACTTCGATCTCGTGCCGAACTTCCTTCGGGCGCAAATCCAGCCGGGCCAGCAGGGCAGGATGCTCGTCGAGGTGTCAGGTAAGCGTGACGCCATCGACGCCGCGGTGGAGTTCCTGGGGCGTGAGGGCATAACGGTATCCGAGGCGGCCTCGGACATCCGCCTCGACACCGAGGCGTGCGTCTCGTGCGGGCTGTGCACGGCCGTGTGCAAGCCAGGCGCCCTCACACTGCGCGAGTCGGACTTCTCGCTTGTCTTCGACAAGGACCAGTGTGTGTACTGTGAGGCGTGCGTCTCGGCCTGCCCGCGGCGCGCGATCACGCTCACGTTCTAGATACCGGAGGTTGGGCGCCGCATGCCGGACATCATGAGAAGGCTGGGCCGTGAGGTGCTCGTCGTCGACGGGGCGATGGGGACTATGCTCCAGCGCGCGGGGATGCCTGCCGGCCAGTGCCCCGAACAGCTCAACATCACCAATCCGGAGATGGTGGTCGGCGTGCATGCCGCCTACATCACGGTGGGAGCCGAATGCGTCACCAGCAACACCTTCGGGGGAACGCGGCACAAGCTCGACGAGTATGGGCTCGGCGACGAGGTGGAGGCCCTCAACCGGGCCGGGGTGCGCCTCGTGAGGGAGGCGGGCGCCCAGCACGTCCTGGCCGACGTCGGTCCGTCCGGCCTGGTTCTCGAGCCTCTCGGCGGCGCGACGTTCGACGACGTGTTCGAGATGTTCGCGCAGCAAGCCCGGGCGCTGGCCGCCGAGCACCCCGACGCCTTCATGCTCGAGACGTTCACCGACATCGCGGAGGTGCGCTGCGCCCTGCTCGCCATCCGAAGCGTCTCCGACCTGCCCGTGTTCGCATCCGTGACGTTCGATGCTTCCGGGCGGATGCCGCTGTCCGGGACGCCCCCCGAATCCGCCGCGGTCATACTGGATGCCTGCGGGGCCGCGGCGATCGGGATGAACTGCGGACTCGGTCCGGAGCAGATGCTCCCGCTTCTGCACGCGCTGGCTGCCGCGACGGACCTGCCTCTGATCGTCCAACCCAACGCCGGGATCCCCGTGCTCAGGGACGGCGTGACGGTGTTCCCGGGGACGCCGGACGAGATGGGCCGGCACGCTGCGCGCTTCGTGGAGCTGGGCGCTTCCGTCATCGGGTCCTGCTGTGGCTCGACGCCCGCCTTCACCGGCGCGATCATGGACTTCGCGAAGGACGTGCCGGTCCGCACGGATCGCACGCGCCCGTCCGGGGTCGCGCTGGCGGGTCCGCGCGGTGTCGTGCGCTTCGGCGCGGGCCGTCCGCTCGCCGTCATCGGCGAGCGCATCAACCCCACCGGCAAGAAAGCGCTGGCCGAGTCGCTGCGCACCGGATCGATGTCCATCGTGCGGGGTCTCGCCGAGGAGCAGCGGTCGGCCGGCGCGGATCTGCTCGATGTGAACGTGGGCGCGGCCGGCGTGGATGCCGAAGCGGTCTTGCCCCACGCCGTGCTCGCACTCGCGGGGCTCACGGATCTGCCGCTCGTTCTGGACACGACGGATCCGGCGGCGCTCGAGGCCTCTCTTCGCGTGTATCCCGGGCGAGCGCTGGTCAACTCGGTGAACGGCGGCCAGGCGTCGATGGCCTCCGTGCTCCCGTTGGCGCGGCGCTACGGTGCGGCGGTCGTCGTCCTTGCGCTCGATGACCGCGGCATCCCGGGCGATGCCGCCGGGCGCGTGGCGGTCGTCGACCGGGTGCGAGACGGCGCCCACGCCTCCGGCCTGCGTGACGAGGATCTCGTGGTCGACTGTCTCGTCATGACTGCGGCGACGGACCCCCGGGCCGTCGCGGAGACGCTGGAGGCCATGAACATCGTCGCCGAAGACCGCGGGCTCGCGACCGTCCTCGGTGTCAGCAACGTCAGTCACGGACTGCCCGGGCGCCCCGCGCTCAACAACGCGCTGCTCACGCTCGCCCGGGAGCGCGGTCTGTCGGCCGCGATCTTCAATCCGGCCGAGCTGGGTGCCCCTTTCGACGCCGCCGCCACGGACGTCCTGCTCGGTCGCGACCCGCAGGCGACGGTCTGGATAGCGCGAACCGTCAGTCCCGCGGCCGCCGCCGACGCGCCGGTCGCCGACGGGACGGCCGCTGTCGGCTCCACACCCGCCGGCCGCCTTGCCGACGCCGTGCGCCGGGGCGACGCCGACGGGGCGCCGGGACTCGTGGATGACGTCCTCGCCGACGGGATGCCCGCGGAGCGCGTGATCGGCGAGGTGCTGACCCCGGCCATCCAGCGTTTGGGCGACGGCTTCGGCCGGGGCGAGGTCTTCCTTCCGCAGATGATGGTCGCGGCCGATGCGATGAAGGCGGCGGTCGCGCGAGTCAAGGAGCATCTGCCACCCGGCGGATCGGTGTCGGCCGGGCGTGTCGTGTTCGCGACGGTGCGCGGGGATGTCCACTCGATCGGCAAGGGCATCTGCGTCTCCCTGCTGGAGAGTCAGGACTTCGATGTGACCGACCTGGGCGTCGACGTGCCGGCGGAAGTCGTGGCCGACTCCGCGGCCGACGCCGAGGTGGTGTGCCTCTCGGCGCTCATGACGACCACGCTGCCCGCCATGGAAGCGACGGTCGCCCTGCTCGCCCGCACGCGCCCTGGGACGCCGATGCTCTGCGGCGGCGCCGTGGTCACCTCGGAGTGGGCGGCGAGCATAGGCGCCGGCTACTCGTCGGACGCTCCGGGCTGCGTCGAGGCCGTCCGCTCGCTCATCAAGGAGGCCCGAGGATGATCATCACGAGGCCACGCGACTGGGCGCGTATCGAGGTCCGGCTCGACGCGCTGGGAGCGCGCCGCGTGTTCGTCATGGGGTGCGGCCAGTGCGCGACGGTGGCCGGGACGGGCGGGGAGGCCGAGGTCCTCGAGGCCAAGGCCGTCCTCGAGCGGTCGGGCCGCGAGGTGACGGGCTGGTCGGTGGGCGAGGTCGCGTGCCACGCCGGCGGGCAACGGCTTGAGACGCGCGAACACGCCTCCGAGCTCGCGGCGGCCGACGCGGTGCTCGTGTTGGCGTGTGGCGCCGGCGTCCAGACGATGGCGGACGCCGTCGAGGACACCCCGGTGCTCCCCGGGCTGGAGTCGGTGTTCCTCGGCAACGTCGTGCGTCACGGGGTGTTCGAGGAACGCTGCCAGATGTGCGGGGACTGCGTGCTGGACCGCACCGCCGGCATCTGCCCGGTGACGACGTGTCCGAAGGGGCTTCTGAACGGGCCGTGCGGCGGTATGTGGAACGGCATGTGCGAGGTCCTCGAGGACCGGGAGTGCACCCACGTGCGCATCCGGCGCAGGCTTGCGCAGCAGGGCAGGACCGGAGAGTCCGTGCCCCTGCCGCCGAAGGACTACTCGAAGAAGCTCAAGCCGGGCAAGGTCGATCTGCGCGCTGCCTCACATGGGAAAGGCGGGACGTCGTGAGCCGCCTTCGCACCCTGCTGGAGGAAGGCACGTTCGTCGTGACGGGCGAGATCGCTCCGCCCCGCGGCACGGATCTGTCGGCCATGCGCGCCTCGGTCGAGCTCATGCGGCCCGCGTGCCATGCCCTCAACGTCACCGACAACCAGGGGGCGTCCCTGCATCTGTCGAGCTTGGCCGCGTCGCGCGTCGTCCTCGACATGGGGGTCGAACCGATCTTCCAACAGACCTGCCGCGATCGGAACCGGCTCGCTCTGCAGTCCGACCTGCTGGCCGCCTGGACGCTCGGACTGGAGAACCTGCTCGTCGTGACCGGCGACGACCCGCGCGGCGGCGATCACCCGCAGGCGAAGGGGGTGTTCGACCTCGACTCGACCCAGCTTCTCGAGGTCGCCTCCTTTGCCAACGCGGGCACGGACATGCTGGGTCGGCCCCTCAAGGGAGGCACCAGCTTCTACCTCGGAGCGGCGATGTTCCCTGAAGCCGAGCCGTGGGACATCCAGCGGGCGCGGATCGAGGAGAAGATGGCCGCGGGTGCGCGCTTCTTCCAGACGCAGGCCGTGTTCGACATCGACAAGCTGGCGCGTGCCACGGACGTCGTGCACGAACTCGGCGGCAAGGTCATCGCTGGCATCCTGCTGTTGCGCAGCCTCAAGGCGATCGACTTCATCAACCAGCGGCTGGCGGGGCTGATGGTGCCGGAGACCATCTCCGACAGGATCCGCGGTGCCGCCGATCCGGGCGAGGAAGCCGTCCTGCTCGGCATCGAGCAGGCCCGAGCCGCGCGCGATGTCGCCGACGGGATCCACATCATGCCGCTGGGCTTGGACGGTCAGGTCGCGCGCATCGTGTCGGAAGCCGGCATCGTGGTCGAAGCAGCCGGTCTCGAGCGAAACGACCTGTGACGGATCCCGCCCGGCTCGGCCCGCGAGGCGCCGGCCCTAGGGCTCGGTGAAGCCCAGCAGGACGCGGATGGCGATGTGGGCCTCGTGCGCCGCGGCGACCATCACCCTCGACGCGAACAGCGGCAGGCCGGTGTCGACGTCGCTCTCCAAGTCGCCCACGACCCACAGGTTCTCGCAGAACCGCTCGGTCTCGATGGCGTTCGCCGACCCGTAGCCCGCCAGACCCGAAGCGGTCACCAAGGGAACGTGGGGCAGCCGCTGGAGACAGGTGTTCACGATCATCGCCTTCGCGTCGGGTCGGTCCACCGCCTCGATGAGCAGGTCGAGGTCCCCGAACCGAGCGAGCAGCATCTCGGGATCGACGCGCTCGGAGATGAACGTCAGCTCGGCGTCCCGGTCGATGCGCAGCAGGGTCTCGGCGAGCGCCTCGGTCTTGGGCCGGCCGACCTGATCGAGGAAGTACGCCTGGCGATCGAGGTTGCTGAGCTCGACGACGTCGAAGTCGGCAAGCACCATCCGGCGGACCCCCGATCGCAGCAGCATGACGGCCGCATTGGATCCCAGACCGCCCAGTCCGATGATGCCGACCCGCGTGCCGGCGAGTTCGGCCCGCAGATCGCGGACATCCGCTCCGGGGACGGTAACGCGCGTGTCGGGCCGACCGTGCGGGTGGAGGTCCATCGGAAGGCCCACTTTTCAGCCTCCCGCCACGGGCGGGAAGATAGCGAGTCGTACGCCGTCGGTAAGAACGGCGTCCTCGCGCACGCCCCGGCCGTCGATGAAGCATACGCGCGGCTGGTCCGGTAGCCCGAGACGCGCGACGACCTCCCCGACGGTGATGCCGCCGGGGAGGTCGATCATCCGCGTCCTGCGGCCGGAGGCCGACTCGCCCTCGGGCAGGTACGGTTCCAGGCTCGCGAACAGTGCCAGCTCGATGCGCATTCCCGTTCTCCTTTGCCGGCAAGTCGACCCTTCTTACGAGGCTACGGCTTCGAGATCCCCATCTCCGCGGCCGTCTCGGCGACGAAGTCGTGCACCGAGTCCAGCTCCGCGTCCGTGACCGTGAACACCGAGTTGTGGGGCGGCAGCTTCTCCGTGAGCATCCATGCAGGCAGCCGGTCGTCGGCGGCCGTGAAGCCGGCAGACTCGTTGAAGAGGCGCTCGAAGGCGATGGTCTCGCGGCCGAGCTTCATGAGCGCGTCGGCGTCCCACGGGTCCCCAGTGTGAGCAGTCGCCATCTCGTAGATCGCTTCAAACGCCGCCGGGATGTCCAGGACGGGGAACGCCACGAAGATGCAGAGGCCGAACGAGTCCAGCATGGCTGTGGCGATCTGCAGGTTCTTGGACAGCTCGGCCTGCCCCAGGGGCTTGAGGGGGTCGACGGTGCCGCCGACGCCCAGCACGTTGGCTGTGATGCTGTAGCCGGCGGTGTGGTCGGCGCCCTGCGTGCTCGTCGCGTACGTGACGCCGATGCCCTGGATCGGGCGCGGGTCGTATGCCGGCATCGCCTGGTGCTTTACGACCGGGATCCGCTCCACGCCGAAGGCCATGCCCGTCGCCTCGGCGCCGTCGCCCAGGATCCGCCCGGTCTCGGTGCCCTTGGCGCACTCCTCGAGGGCAGCCAGCGCGCCCTGCACGTCTCCGAACTCCGCCTTGCCCGATTCCATGTAGACGGCGATGACGTTGCCCATCTCGATCGTGTCGAGGCCAAGGTCGCCGCACTTCCGGTCCAGTTCGGCGATGCCGTCCATGTCGTCGATGCCGCAGTCCGCGCCCAAGGCCCACACGGACTCGTACTCGGAGCCCTTGGTCCAGTAGCTGCCGTCCGGGTGGACGTAGTAGCGCGAGCACTGGATCACGCAGCCGGTGTGGCAGCCGTGCTTGACGTTACCGCCGCGCTCGAGGGTGATCTCACGCATGGTCTCGCCCGAGATCTTCTCGACGCCCTCGAAGCGGCCTTCGCTGAAGTTGCGGGTGGGGTAGCCTCCCGCTTCGTTGATGATGTTGGCCAGCACGTTCGTGCCGTACGTCGGCAGGCCCTGGCCCGAGACCGGGTGCTCCTTGAGCGCGTTCGCGAACTTGCGGACGGCTGCGGTGAACGCCTCCTTGTCGGCGTGCGGCAGAGACTCGATCCCCAGCGGGATCGTGATGGCCTTCAGGCCCTTCGAGCCCATGACGGCGCCCAATCCGCCACGGCCGGCGAACCGGTTCGGGTAGCCGTGCGGATCCGAGACGGCGATGCCGGCGGCCTTCATGAGCATCTCACCCGCAGGGCCGTTGGTCACAGTGACGAGCTTGTCGTCGCCCTTCATGGCATGCAGCTTCTCGGCGGTCTCGTAGTTGCCCAAGCCCGCAAGGTCGTCGACACGGTTGAGCATCCCGTTGCCCTGCGCATCGATGTCGAGCGCGTAGAGCGCCTTCGGGTCGGCCGGTCTCCCCTCGATGATGATCGCGGCGAGCCCGGCCTTCGCGGCCGAATGGGCGAACTGGCCACCCACGTTGGATTCCTTGATGCCGCCCGTCAGAGGGCTCTTGGCGCCGATGGAGAGGCGGCCGCCGTTGGGGGCGGGCGTCCCACCGAACAGGCCGGGCGCCAACACGAGCTTGTTCGCAGGACCCAGCGGATCCGCCTTCGGCGGGACTTCGGCGAAGATGATCGCGTCGGTGAGAGCGCGGCCCGCGTATTTGGCCCAACCGGCGGGCACCGGCTCCTTCTTCACGGTCAGACAAGCCATGTCGACTCTCAAGAGCGATCCCATCAGCGTCCCCTTTCACTGCTTCGGGCGCGCCTGATGGCGGCCCGCATCCACGCGAGTCCACCTCCAGTATTCCATTCCAGCGGGTGCCCGCAACTCCGGGGGCCGAAATAGGGCTCGCGCGGCGTTCGACGGGTACAATCCTTGTGCGCCGTCGGCCCGCGGACCGGCGGTCGCTGTCGCGGTCCGCGGGGCATAAGGAGGTCGATCATGCGCATCGTCGTGCTCGGGGGCGGCCCGGGCGGCCACTTCGCCGCGTTCGAGGCCGCCAGTCTCGGCGCTGAGGTGACGCTCATCGAGCGAGACAACCTCGGCGGGACGTGTCTCAACTGGGGCTGCATCCCCACCAAGACGATCCTGCGCTCCGCTCGGATCGCTCTCGACTCCCGCAACGCCGCGGAATTCGGGCTGCGGCTCGACCCGGCCGTCGTCGACATCGAGCGGCTCATGGAGCGCAAGGTGGGGATCATCGAGGGGCTGCGAACGCAGATCGAGTCGACCGCCACGCGTCTCAAGGTGAACGTCGTGTACGGCGAGGGGCGCATGACGGGTCCGAAGACGCTCCGGGTCACGACCGAGGGCACGCACGTCGATTTCGAGCCCGACGCGGTGATACTCGCGACCGGTTCGGTCGTGTCCAAGCTCGACGGCGTCGACCATACCATCGAGCGCGTGTGGACCTCGGACGAAGCCGTGTCCCTCGTCGAGATCCCCGATCGCGTCGTCGTTCTCGGGGGAGGCGTGATCGGCTTGGAATTCGCCTGCGCCTATGCGTCGTTCGGCAGCCAGGTGGACGTGATCGAGCTCACCCCGTCGGTGCTTCCGGGCAATGACAAGCGAGTGCAGAAGAGCGTGCAGATCGCGCTCGAGGGTCTTGGAGTCAGGTTCCACCTCGGGACGAAGGCGGACACCGTCGCGCAGTACGGCGAGACGATGGTCACCACCCTGGAGGACGGCACGATGATCGAGACCGACATCGTGCTGTCGGCCGTGGGGAGGAAGCCCAATTCGGAGGGCATCGGGGTGGAGAAGGCCGGTCTGGAGATGGATCGCGCCGCGGTCAAGGTCGACGCGCACTTCAGGACCAGCGTGCCCGGCGTGTACGCCGTCGGGGACCTGATCGGCGGGATGATGCTCGCGCACGTCGCGGAGGAAGAGGGGCGGGCGGCCGCGCGCAACGCCGTCCGCGAGTTCGAGGCCGCGGGCGCGGGGCGCTTCCCCCAGCTCGAGAGCGTCGAGTACGGATCCATCCCCGCGTGCGTCTACACGTTCCCCGAGGTCGGCGTCGTCGGGCGCACCCGGGACGGCGCGAAGGAAGCCGGCCTCGACGCGGTTCAGGCTGTCGCGAAGTACTCCGCGAACGGCAAGGCGCTCGGTGAAGGCGAGTCGGAGGGGTTCGTCCAACTCGTCGCCGAGGTCGGAAGCGGACGCATCCTCGGCTGCCAGATCGTCGGCCCGCACGCGGTGGAGACCATCCACGAGGTCGCCCTCTCGATGCGCAACGGGCTGACCGTGAAGGCGATCTGCGAGACGGTCCACGCCCACCCCAGCGTCTCCGAGGTCATCAAGGCCGCCGCCTTGGACGTCGCGGAGAAGTGCGGGCTGTAGCGGTCTCGCCGCGAAGCGGCTCCGGCACGCGGTGCTATCATCGCCCGCATGACTTACGAACACGGACCTGATGCCGCCACGCGGCGTATGCCCGCGTGGATGCGACGCCCTGTCGCGGCTCCAGGCCGCTCCGCGGAGGTCTCGGAGATGCTCGACGAACTGCGCCTGAGTACCGTCTGCCGCTCAGCGAAGTGCCCCAATCGCGGCGAGTGCTACGCGGCGGGGACGGCCACCTTCCTCGTCATGGGCGAGTCGTGCACGCGAGGTTGCCGGTTCTGCGCGGTGACCACGGAGCAGCCCGGCCCGCTCGACGCGGACGAGCCGCGACGTGTGGCCGAGGCGGCGCGGCGTATGGGGTTGCGACACGTCGTGATCACGACGGTCACCAGAGACGATCTTCCCGACGGGGGGGCGTCCCATCTCGTCGATGTCATACGCGAGCTTCGCGCCTCCGTACCGGGATCTCGAGTCGAGGTTCTGACCAGCGACTTCGGGGGAGACCTGCGCGCGGTCGACACCGTCGCATCCGCGGGACCCGACGTGTTCAATCACAACGTCGAGACGGTGCCGCGCCTGTACCCACTCGTCAGGCCGGGAGCCAGATATGAGAGGTCGCTGGGCATCCTGGCCCGTGTGCGAGCCACCGTTCCCCAGATGCCGACGAAGTCCGGCCTGATGCTCGGGCTCGGGGAGACGGCGGCCGAGGTCGCCCAGGTGCTGGCCGACCTGCGCGGGGCTGGCGTCGATATCGTGACCATCGGCCAGTACCTTCGCCCGAGTGCTCGGCATCTGCCGGTCAGCAGGTTCGTCGAGCCGTCCGAGTTCGACGCGTATGCGGACATCGCGCGCGGGCTCGGGTTCTCGGGAGTCGCGTCGGCGCCGCTGGTCCGCAGCAGCTACCACGCGGGCGAGGTAGCTGCTGAAGCCGCCGCGCGGGGGACGGCCCGCGCCTGAGAGTCGGCGCCTCGGGGCCCGCGCCATGCAGCCCGCGCCTCGGGACCCGCGCTAGCCTGCCGTGAGCAGCAGGATCGGGTCCGACACCCGATCGCGGCCCGACTGCTTCGCCGAGTACATGCCGTGATCGGCCGAGGCGAGGAGCTCGTCCGTGCTGCGCGGATCGGAGTCGGGACGATCCATCGTCACCGTGAGGCCGATGCTGACCGTCGGACGCACGACGCCACCGTGGTCGCCCACCGCCACTTCGAGATCGCGCACGCTCGCCAGGACCCGGTTGGCGAGCAGGCGCGCATCCTCGGGACCCGTTTCGGGAGCCAGGACGGCGAACTCGTCGCCGCCATACCGGGCGGCCACGTCGGACGCGCGGGTCGTGGATTCGATCGCGCGGGCTACGGCCGACAGGACGAGGTCGCCTGCGGCATGCCCGTGCGTGTCGTTGACCGACTTGAAGCCGTCGATGTCGAGCAGCATCACGGTCAGCGGCCTCCCGTAGCGCGCCGACCACGCGGCCCACTGTCGGAGGCGCTGGCCGAACGCGCGACGGTTCGACAGTCCGGTCAGCATGTCCCGTGTCGCGAACTGTGCCAGCGCCCTGTTCTCCCGCCAAGACCGCCGCAGGACGCGGGCGAGGAAGCCGGCGAGCGTGGAGCCCTCGTAGTGCATCTCGACCGCCGTGATGAGGCGCTCGATGTGATGGGAGTACGCGTCGTGTCGTTGCCGCGCTATCGCGGGCTCGGCCAGGTCGAGCAGGTCGCCGAACACGGGATCCAGCATGAAGAACTCGATCGCGACCGAAGCGGAGAGGGCCTCGTCCGCGGAAAGGGGACGGCCATCGGGCGGGATGGACGCCTGCAGGGACGCCAGTATCTCCGTCATCTGCTCGTGGATCGCTCCGGTGTCGGCGTAGATGTCG
This sequence comes from Coriobacteriia bacterium, assembly GCA_025361335.1. Lineage (GTDB taxonomy): Bacteria > Actinomycetota > Coriobacteriia > Anaerosomatales > PALSA-660 > JANYAK01. Next base: position 16,618 of record JANYAK010000047.1, on the reverse strand, counting down.
GGCAGCAGGCCGTTATCCCAGGCCTCGAGCAGCTCGCGCCACCACGCGACGTGCTCGCCTTCCTCGGCAGCCATCTGCGAAAGGACCTCGGACACCGTGGTGTCCGTGCACGCGCGCGACATCGCGGTATATGCGCGCTGTGCGATGTTGTCCATCCGGATGGACAGTTCGAGGATGCTTCGCACGGTCTTTCCCCCCGGCTTCCGGCGGCACGTTCGACAGGGATATTCCCCACATGCGCGTCGGCGCTTGCCGGGGGCTGCGGGGCGGCCGACAATCACGTCATGGTGTACGAGCCTCGCACGTACCGGCGCTCGGTCGAGCCGGCCGGTCTAGTCACGTTCCGGGTCGTCGTACGCGAGACGGACCTTCAGATAGCCGCGCGCGGGGATCTCACCGCGCAGGCCATCTCGCTCGTGGAAGCAGCGCGGGCCGACATCGACGGTTTCGTGGCGGGGCATCGACGGTTCGTCGAGTCGTTCGTGCCGTTCGAGGTCCCCGCCGACGCGCCGGCGATCGTGCGCGAGATGGCGGAGGCGGCAGCCCGTGCGGACGTGGGCCCGATGGCTGCCGTGGCGGGCGCTATCGCCGAGAGGGTCGCGCGCGGGCTCGCGCAGCTATCCGACGAGGTCATCGTGGAGAACGGCGGCGACATCTTCATGGTGGGCTCGACGGAGCGCGTCGTGTCAGTGCACGCGGGGCCGTCCCCGATCACGGGACGCGTGGGCGTGGTCATCCCCGCCGAGATGCTGCCTGTCGCCGTGTGCACGTCGTCGGCGACGGTCGGCCCGTCGGTCTCACTCGGGCGGGCCGACGCGGCGTGCGTCGTCGCCCGGACGGGCGCGCTGGCAGACGCGGTCGCAAGCGCGCTCGGCAATCGCATCCATTCGCCGTCCGACATCCAGAGGGCGATGGACGCGGTCAGAGGCATCGATGGGGTCCTGGGCCTCGTGGCGGTCGTGGGCGACGCGATGGGAGCATGGGGGTGCGCGAGGCTCGTCTCGATCGAGGGGTGAGGCGGCGAGGTCGGTAATGCCGTCCGAACGGATAAGATACGAAGGAAGCGCCCACAGGCGCGCAGGAGCGTCGCGAGCAGTGCACGCGAGGCGGCCCTGTAACCGATGCACGAACCGCCCGACGAGGGGGATGGCATGGACGACATCGACGAACTGGACATGCGAGAGGCGCAGCTGCGCATCAAGTTGTATGACGAGTACCGCGACGCGGCGCGGATGTTCAACTACTACGTGGAGACCGAACTGCGTGCCTACCTTGCCAACGAGGTCGAGGTGGAGCCGGTGGTCGCCGGCGGGGGCGCCTACTTCAAGGTGGCGCTCACCGACGTGTGGATCTACGAGGCCGAGCGGCTCAATCGTTTCGTGCCTGAAGTGATCGTCTACTCGGTCAACGACGTCCACGTGCAGAAGTTGAAGGAAGAGGCGTAAGTGCCGGACCGGGGTGCCGCCGCCGCGCGGGTCGAGTCCCTCCGCCGCGAGATCGAGCACCACGCGCACCGGTACTACGTGCTGGATTCGCCCGAGGTCTCGGACGACGCCTATGACGCGCTCGTGCGCGAGCTCGAGGGCTTGGAGGCCCGATGGCCGGACCTGGTCACCCCGGATTCGCCGACCAGACGGGTCGGCGCGCCGCCGTCCGAGACGTTCGAGCCCGCTCGGCACGCGAGGCGCATGTACTCGCTGGACAATGCGATGGACTTCTCGGAGCTGGACGCGTGGTTCGACCGGATCGAGAAGGATCTGGGGCGGCGTGACTGCGCCTTCGTCGCCGAGCTCAAGATCGACGGCTCGTCGCTGTCGCTGACGTATAAGGAGGGGCGTCTCACGCGGGCGGCCACCCGCGGCGACGGCACGACCGGGGAGAACATCACCGCCAACGTCCGAGCGGTCCGCTCGGTCCCGCTGCGCCTTCGCGACGAGGCCCGGCCGCCCGCCGCGCAGGGTGCGCTGCTCGACACGCCCGAGGACGACGCCCACCGTCCGTGGCCGGCCATCGAAGTGCGCGGCGAGGTCTACATGCCGAAGTCCTCGTTCGCCCGGCTCAACGCCGATCAGGACGAGGCCGGGCTGCCGGTGTTCGCGAACCCGCGCAACGCGGCGGCCGGCGCCGTGCGGCAGAAGGACCCGTCGGTGACAGCGTCGCGGGACCTCTCGACGTTCATGTATCAGATCGCGGACCCGCGCCCCCTGGCACTGTCGCGGCAGTCGGAGGCTCTGGCGTGGCTCGCGCGCGCGGGCTTCAGGGTCAATCCCGACATCCGACTGTGCGCGTCGCGCGACGAGGTGCGGGACTTCTGCGAGACCGCGATCGAGCGTCGTCACGACCTTCCCTACGAGATCGACGGCGTGGTCGTGAAGGTGGACTCGTTCGCGCTGCAGGACGGTATGGGCTTCACGGCCCGCGCCCCGCGCTGGGCGATGGCCTTCAAGTTCCCCCCCGAGGAGAAGACCACCGTGTTGCGCGCCATCCGTGTGCAGGTCGGCCGGACGGGGGCGCTGACGCCCGTCGCCGAGTTCGACCCCGTGCTCGTCGCGGGCTCCACCATCGCGCGCGCGACGCTCCACAACGAGGACGAGGTACGCCGCAAGGACGTCCGCGTCGGCGACACCGTGATCGTGCGTAAGGCCGGGGACGTCATCCCGGAGGTGGTCGGTCCCGTCCCGGGCCTGCGGCCGGAGGGCGCGGCGGAGTGGACGATGCCGGCCACGTGTCCTTCGTGTGGCGGGCCGATCTGGCGCCCCGCGGGTGAGGTGGCCGCCCGGTGCACCAACGTGGCGTGTCCCGCCCAGCGCCTGGAGCGGCTTCTGCATTGGGCGGGCCGGACGGCGGCCGACATCGACGGCCTGGGCTACGAGATCACGGCGAGGCTGGTCGAGACCGGCGGGCTCCACGACGTCGCCGACTTCTACCGGCTCGACGCCGAGGCGCTGGCGACGCTCGACACGGGGCGGCTGAAGAAGGATGGGACCCCGATCGTGCTCGGTGAGACGATCGCGGCGAAGCTCGCGGTCAGCATCGAGGCCTCGAAGACGCGGCCGCTGCCGCGCCTGCTGTACGGGTTCGGCATCCGGCACGTCGGTTCGACCGTGGCCGACGCGCTGGCGGCCGCCTTCGGCTCGATCGACGCGCTGGTGGCCACCCCTGCCGAGTCGATAGCCGTCGTCGACGGTATCGGTCCCGTGATCGCCGCGTCGGTGCGGGCCTTCTTCGACAACCCGGACAACATCGTGGTGGTCGAGAAGCTGCGGGCGGCGGGCGTCCGCCTGGTCGAGGAGCAGCGGGGCCCGACGGTACCGCAGACGCTGGCCGGGTTGACGTTCGTCCTCACCGGGGGCCTGGTGAAGTACTCCCGCGACGAGGCCGGAGCCGCTCTGAAGGCGCTGGGCGCGAAGGTGTCCAGCTCGGTGTCGAAGAAGACGTCGTTCGTGGTGGTCGGGGAGGACCCTGGGTCCAAGCATGACCGGGCCCTCGAGCTTGGTGTTCCCGTCCTCGACGAGGCCGCGCTCGATCGCATCCTCCAGACGGGTGAACCTCCGCGATCCTAGGTGGGTGGGTCGGCCGGGCGGGTCCGAACCGGCGCGCGGGACCCGGAAGCGGCTACCATGGGGGCATGCCGCTTCAGCGCCCCACACTCACCCTCCACCCCGTCGACTGCGATGCCTGCGGGCGTTGCGCCACCGTCTGCCGGCAGCACGCCATCCGTCCGGGACCGAACTACATCTACGTCGACTGGTCGCTGTGCGACGGGTGTGGGAAGTGCATCGACGTCTGCGACCGTGGCGCCATCGAGTCGCGGGGAGGCGCCCCGGCGGCGTCCGGTGCCGCGAAGGTTCCGAGCGGTGGGCTGGTGATAGGAGCCGGCGCCTCCTCGCAGGCCGACCCGCGCGTCCGCTGGACCCTGCCCGAAGCGGCCGTCGTGCTCGTGGTCGCGGTCGCCCTGCAGGCGGCCATGCAGATGGTGCTCGCGTCCGGGACGGTCCGTTCGCTCGCAACGGACGGCACCATGCTCGCGAAGGGCGGAGCCCTCGCGCTGTACTACGTCGCGGAGATCGCCGTCCTCCTCCTGCTCGCGGGACGCCGCGGCGTGCGCTTCGCCGCGGCGTACCGCCTTGACGCGCCCCCCGACCTGCTGTCGGTGCCCCTCGGCCTGTCGATGCTCGCGGCCACGTGGCTCTTCTCGATGCTGTACCGGGCCGCGGCCATCTCGGCGGGATGGCGACCGCCCGCGTCGGACAGCCCCAGCCTGACCCAGCTGTTCGGGTCCGACGCGGCGGGGATGATCCTCACGGTGCTGGTCGTCGTGCTGCTCGGACCCGTGGTCGAGGAGCTGCTGCTGCGGGGAGTGGTGCTGACCGCGCTTCAGGCGCGCATCGGGCGATGGTGGGGGATAGCGATCTCCGCGCTGATGTTCGCGACCTTGCACGGGAGCCTGTGGTCCTTCGTCCCGCTCACGTTCCTCGGACTGGCGCTGGGACGGCTCGCCTCGGACCGCCGCAGCCTGTGGCCGGCCGTCGGGCTGCATGTCCTGTACAACGCGGTGATCGTCCTGCCCGCGTTCCTGATCGCGGCTCGGACGTAAGGGCGGGCGCCTCACCGCGTCGGGTATGATGTTCGTCGTCCCGCGCGCGCCGCGAGGTCCGCGCGCTGTCTTGAAAGGACCCTCCGCACGATGGCTATCTCCGAAGAGCAGGTACGTCACGTCGCGACGCTCGCCCGCCTTGGACTGCGCGACGAGCAGGTCGCCGAGCTCCAGGTCGAGCTCAACGACATCCTCGTGCAGATCGATCGGATCCAGGCCCTCGACCTGACCGGAGTCGAGCCCACGACCCACGCGGCGGCGATCACCAACGTGACGCGACCGGACGTCGTGCGCCCCTGTCTTCCGCGCTCGGAGGCCCTGCGCAACGCTCCTGAGCAGCAGGATGGCGCCTTCCTGATCCCGAAGTTCGGCGGGTAAGGCGACGAGATGACACACGACCTCTCCACACTGACCGCCGGGCGCATCCGCGACGGCATCGCGGCCGGGGACTTCACCGCCACCGACATGGCCGAGTCCGCGCTCGCGCGCATCGCAGCTCTGGAGGGCGACGTGCACGCGTTCAACGAGGTCACGGCCGGGCTGGCGCTGGACGCCGCGGCCCGCGTAGACGATCTTGCCGCGGCGGGCGAGCCGCTTCCGCCGCTGGCTGGAGTGCCCGTCGCGTTCAAGGACAACATGAACCTGCGCGGCACGAACACCTCGTGCTCGTCGCTGATCCTCGAGAGCTACTCGTCGGTCTACGACTGCACAGCGGTGCGCCGGATGCTCGACGCGGGCGCCGTGCCGGTAGGTAAGTGCAACATGGACGAGTTCGCGTTCGGATCGTCCACCGAGAACTCGGCGTTCGGTCCCACGCACAACCCATGGGATCTCGACCGTGTCCCCGGAGGGTCGTCGGGCGGCAGCGCTGCCGCGGTGTCCGCGGGCATGGCCGTCCTGGCACTCGGGAGCGACACCGGCGGGTCGATCCGACAGCCGGGAGCGCTCACCGGCACGGTCGCGATGAAGCCCACATACGGGCGCGTCTCCCGCTACGGGGTCGTGGCGTTCGCGTCCTCTCTCGACCAGATCGGGCCGTTCTCCAAGACGGTCGAGGAGTGCGCGCTCACGCTGAACGTCATCTGCGGCAAGGACCCGATGGACGCGACGTCGGTCGACATGCCGATGCAGGACCTTGCCGCCACGATGCGTGACGGCGTCGAGGGGCTGCGCGTCGGCGTGGTCCGCGACCTCATGGCGCTGGAAGGCTGCGACCCGCGCGTGCGTGCGTGCACGATGGACGCGGTCGAGGTCCTGGCGGGGTTGGGCGCCGAGGTGGGCGAGGTCGACTTGCCCAGCTGCATGTACGGCATGCCCGCCTACTACATCATCGGTCCGGCGGAGGCGTCGTCGAACCTGGCGCGATTCGATGGCATCCGGTACGGGCATCGGGCCGAGGGCGCCGAGGACGTGATGGACCTGTACCTCCGCTCTCGGGCCGAGGGGTTCGGTCCCGAGAGCATCCGGCGCATCATGCTGGGCACCTACGCCCTATCGGCGGGCTACTACGACGCCTACTACGGCCAGGCGCAGAAGGTCCGGACGCTGATCATCCGCGACTTCGAGAAGGCGTTTTGCGACTACGACGTGCTGGTGACTCCGACGTCGCCCACCGTGGCGTTCAAGATCGGCGAGAAGTCGTCCGATCCCGTGTCGATGTACTTGTCCGACGTGTACACGATCCCGGTGAACCTGGCGGGCATCCCCGCGGTCTCGGTGCCGTGCGGGCTGGTCGATGGCCTGCCCGTGGGGCTGCACCTGATGGGGCGCCATTTCGACGAGGCGACGCTGATGCGAACCGCCTACTCGTACGAGAAGGCCGCCGCCCTCGACATGCGGCCGCCGCTGGCGTCGGCGCTGGGAGTGTAGGCTCGCGTCGCCGACTGGCTGACGGGCTGATCGGCCGGCCCCGCCACCGGGCGCCCGCGGCCCCGCCGCGCGTCGCGCTCGGGTAGAATCGTGCGGTACCGTCACCGCTCCCGCCTGGAGGACCCCGCGTGTCCAAGGACCGCCTGACGACCGTGCTCGAGTCGTGGGAGGCCGTCATCGGGCTCGAGATCCATACCGAGCTGACGAGCCTCAACACCAAGATGTTCTGCGGCTGCCCGGTTCAGTTCGGGGGCGAGTCCAACACTCGCGTGTGCCCGGTGTGCCTCGGCATGCCCGGCGCGTTGCCCGTTCCCAACGAGTCCGCGGTCGAGGCGACGATCCTGGCAGGCCTCGCGCTGGACTGCCGTATCAGTCGGTGGAGCCAGTTCCATCGCAAGAACTATTTCTATCCCGACATGCCGAAGGACTACCAGATATCGCAGTACGACCTGCCGTTCTGTGTCGGCGGCGGCGTCAACGTCGAGATCGACGGCGACGGCTGCGCCCAGCGACTCGACCGCGCCGCTGTGGGGGCCGATCCCGACGGCACGTACACCACGCGCATCGGCATCACGCGCATCCACCTCGAAGAGGACACCGGCAAGATGGTCCACGTCGGCGGCAGCGAGGGCCGCATCGCCGGCGCGACGCACAGCCTCGTCGACTTCAACCGGGCCGGGACGGCGCTCATGGAGCTGGTCTCCGAACCGGAGATCCGCACGCCGGAGGAAGCGCGCAGGTTCGCGCAGAAGGTGCGGCTCGTATTCCTCACGCTCGGAGTCTCCGACTGCAACATGGAGGAGGGCTCCATGCGCGTCGACGCCAACGTGTCGCTGCGCCGGCGAGGAGACATCGAGTTCGGCGTCAAGGCCGAGGTCAAGAACATGAACTCGTTCAAGGCGCTGCACGACGCCCTGGCCTACGAGATCCTGCGTCAGGGCGACGTGCTCGACGCGGGCGGGACGATCGACCAGGAGACCCGGCACTGGGACGCGGGCAAGAAGCGCACGTCGAGCCTTCGCTCGAAGGAGTACGCGCACGACTACCGTTACTTCCCGGAACCCGACATGGTCCCGTTCACCTTCGACGACGAGTACATCGACCGGCTCCGGGCGCGGCTGCCCGAGCTGCCCGACGCTCGCGGCTCGCGCTACATGGCCGAATACGGCCTGCCGAAGCACGACGCGGCGGTGCTCTCGGGCGACCTCGAGCTGGGCGACTACTTCGAGCAGGTCGTCGAGGGCGTCGGGGTGCCGCTGGCCAGGGCCGCCGCGAACCTCGTGCTGGGCGACTTCTCCGCATATCTCAACGCCGCGGGATCCACCCCGACGGACGCCGACGTGGGCCCGCGCAAGCTCGCGCGGCTGATCCAGCTCGTGGACGACGGCACCATATCGGGCAAGCAGGCCAAGGAGGTGTTCGCCGAGATGGTCGCCACGGGCGAGAAGCCCCGGCAGATCATCGACCGGCTCGGCATGCGGCAGGTCTCGGACAGCGGGGCCATCGAGGAGGTCGTGGACCGCGTGCTCGCCTCCAATGCGGCGCAGGTCGCCGAATACCGCGCGGGCAAGCACGGTCTGCTCGGCTTCTTCGTGGGCGCGGTGATGCGGGAGATGGGCGGACAGGCCAATCCCGCGGTCGTGAACGAGATTCTGCACGCGAGATTGGACGCCTAGGAGCATGCCCCGGCACAGCAGGCAGAGCAGGCGCCGCACCTTCCCGGCGTGGCTCGTCGGGTGCGCGTGGCTGGTCATCGCGGCGGCGGCATGGTTCGTCCTTTCCGCCATGCCGATTCCCGCCACGGCGGCAGCGGCGCCCTCGAGTGCGACCGGTCTTTCGGCTACCATCCGCGCGAAGCAGGCCCAGGCCTCTGCGGCGGAGGCCCAGCTCAGTCAGATGCGGTCCGACCTGGCGTCGGGCTACGCCGCGTTCGACCGGGTCACCGCCGACCTCGAGTCTCTGCGGCAGGACCTCACGATCACGCGGGACCGGCTCGCCGAGCTCGACGCCCAGGTGTCCGAGGGCCAGGCCCGGCTCGACGCTCGGGCCGTGGACATCTACAAGTCCGGCGAGTTCGACGAGCTCGAGGTGCTGCTTGGCACGCGCTCGATGCAGGACCTGCTGGACCGCATGGACCTGATCGTGCTCATCCAGGACAACGACTCGCGGCTGCTCGAGGGCGTCGTCATGGCGCGGGCCGAGAGCGAAGGACTCAAGGTGCAGCAGGAGAAGCGCGAGTCCGACCTCAGCGTGCTGCGCCAGGAAGCCGAGGCGCGCAAGCTCCAGATCGAGTCCGCGGTCGCTCGGCAGGACACGCTCCTGCGGTCGCTGACCGCCGACATCTCGCTGCTCGTGCGCCAGCAGGAAGAAGCGGCGGCCGCGGCGGCCGCGGCGGCGGCGGAAGCGGGTTGGACGGGCGGGGGCACGAAACCTCCCGTGCCGTTCGCCCCGAACACGGTGATCTCGGATGCGAAATTCTTGGCCGCCGGGTCCATGTCCGCGGAGGCCATCCAAGGTTTCCTGAACGCCCAGTCCGGCGATCTCAAGGATTACGTGGGCGCGGATCACAACGGGGCCCGAAAGTCGGCCGCGGCCATGATCGCGGAGGCCTGCGTCTACCACGGGGTGAGCCCGAAGGTGATCCTCGCAACGCTCCAGAAGGAGCAGTCCCTCATCTCGAGGCCGTCTCCCAGCCAGTACGCGCTTGACTGGGCGCTGGGCTGCGGCAAGGCCGAGTCGTACACCATCGACCGCTACAAGGGGTTCGGCAACCAGATATGGGAGGGCGCGCGGGTCATGATCAAGAACCGCGCCGGGTGGCGCTCGGGTATCGCTCTCGCGATAGACCACGCCGCCGTCTACCCCTCCAACGCGTCGACCCATTCGCTGTACCGCTACACACCGCACTTCGCCGGAGCCACCTCGTTCTGGCGACTGTACTGGGGCTACTTCGGCGATCCGGTGAGCTGAGCGGGAGACGGGATGCCTCAGAACCTGATCGTGGCGACGACCCTGATCACGCTGGCGCTCGTGTTCTACACGGTGGGCGTGTGGGCGGAGCGCATCGCGCGCTATCTGAAGCCGTGGCACTTGGCCGCCTTCTGTCTCGGACTCGCCTTCGACAGTGCCGGAACGTATGCCATGCATCGCCTTGCCGGCCGCGCGTGCACCCCGTCGTGTTGATCGCATCGATCCAAGGAGGCGTTCCATGGGATCGCTGACCGGCACGATAGGGCTCGTCACGGGAGCAGGCTCGGGTATCGGCCGATCGGTGGCAGTGGCGATGGCGCGCGAGGGCGCGAAGGTCGTCATCTCGGTCAACCCGGGCTTCATCGACACGCCGCTCCTGTCGAACGCCGGCATCGTGAAGGGCGGCGACGTCTACAACTTCATCGCATCGAAGCACGCCATGAACCGGCTGGGGTTGTAAGGAGGGCCGGTCGGACCTCCGTCCGCCGACCCGATGACGCCGTCCATGAAGGCGCGGGGGCGTGGGGGTTGTGCGCACTCGCGCATCGAATACACTCTGTCTCAGCCGCGCTCGCCGGAGCCGGCTGGGCTTGGGGTGAGGGGTGCTCTTGAACGCTGTCGACGTCTTCCGGTTCGCACTGGCGCTCGTGTTGACCCCCATCGTGTTCGGCATCGCGCGCCGTATCCGGATACCGGACGCGCGCATCCCGTTCGTGGTCGGCTACGTCGCCATCATCGTCGGGTTCGCCATGGCCGCGATCCAGCCGCTCTCGGGCAGCCTCGTGCTGCGTTCCGCGCGTCACCTCGTCTTCTCGCTCGCCGGCTTCGCCTTGGCCTGGGCCGCGTGGCAGGTGCGCACGTACGTGCTCGCGTCGACGGGTGAACGTCGATGAACTGGTCCATCACAGAGGACATCCTGCCTTGGCTCGCGTTCACGACAGCAGTGGTCATGATCCTGCTCGTCCCGGTGCGTCCGCGGGGCGCGTTCAGCATGGGGGCGAAGTGGTTCTTCGTCGCCGCCCTCGCGTGCTATATGGTGGGCACCGCCTGGAGCATCCTTGGGCATTTCATCGTTCGCCCGATCTTCCTCAACAGCATCATCGATGTCATGGAGGACCTGCTCGTCCCCTTCATGCTCTTCGGGATCTACTCCCTGTACGCGCGGCAGCAGCTCAACGACGCTTTGGCGGCAGGGGATGCGGTCACGCGCACCGCGGACATGATGGCCAGCATCGTCGCGACGGCGCCCGCGGGGATCGTGGTGCTGGATGACGTCGGCCGGATCACGTTCGCGAACGACGCCGCACGCGGTCTGCTCGACCTGAACGACGACCCGGATCTCGTGACACTCAAGGCCCCGGGCTGGACGGTGCGGGTCGGCGACAAGCGTCCCGCTGGAGAGCCTCGGGCCGACTTCGCCGACCTCGTGAGCGACGAGCCGGCCAGTGACGTGATGGTGGTTGTCGAGTGGCCGACCGGTTGGCGCCGCAGGCTGTCCGTCAACGTGGAGCCGATGAAGTCCGCCGACGGCCGGGTGACGGGCGCGATCGTAGCCTTCATCGAGCGCGAGCCGTGGCGCACGGCGGCTCATTAGGAGCCGACGGTCGCGGCTGAAGGGGGTGGCACGTGGACGTCATCGCCATGATCCTCGGCGGAGCCGGTGGCCTCGCCCTGTCGGCTTGGTCGGGCTACCTCTACGGAGTGCGCTGCCGGCGCCTCCCGGCGAGCCGCTACTGGATGGCCAACGCGGCGGGACTGCTGGTCGGCTTCGTGCTGGCCAGCCTCGGGACGTGGGCTGGGATGGCGTGGCTGTGGGTCGGTGGGCTCGGCGTCATGGCCGGCAGCATGACCGGCCTCAAGTACGGCCTCGGCCGATCCATGAGCCTGCCGCCGCTCGGCAACGCGGCACGCGGGGTCAAGCGGCGTCGGTAGGCGGTTCGCCCAGGTCTCGCTGCGCGCGTGCATTCCGTGCATTCCGTGCGCGCGGAAGCATTCTTCCGCTCGCAGCACCCCTACGCTAAACTGTGCACTTCATGAACCCCGGAAAGCCCCGTCGCGGGTGTTCGCGTCGGGGCAGGTGGTCCCAAGGGGATTCGTCTCGTCAGCTCGGAGGAGGTCTTCGCGTACCGTGGACAACACACCCATCTACGACATGCCGGTCGAGTCCAAGCTCGGCGACCGCCCGGTCTTCATCGACGACACGACGCTGCGCGACGGCGAGCAGACCGCCGGCGTCGTGTTCGCCAACAAGGAGAAGCTGTGCATCGCGAAGCTGCTCGACGAGATCGGCGTCCACCAGATCGAGGCCGGCATCCCCGCCATGGGTGGCGACGAGCGCGACGTGATCGAAGAGATGGCGCACATGGGGCTCAAGGCGTCCGTCCTAGGCTGGAACCGCGCCAACACGGCCGACATCCAGACGTCGCTGGACTGCGGCGTTGACGCTATCGCCATCTCGCTGGCGACGTCGGATATCCACATCGAGACGAAGCTGAAGAAGTCGCGGCCGTGGGTCCTGCAGACCATCGCCGAATGCGTGACCTACGCCAAGGAGAAGTGCCCCGACGTCTACATCTCGGTGAACGCCGAGGACGCCTCTCGCACGGACCTCAAGTTCCTGTGCGAGTACGCGAAGGCCGCCAAGGACGCCGGCGCCGACCGTCTGCGCTTCTGCGACACCATCGGGCTCATGGAGCCCTTCCGTACCTACACCGTGATCGACCACCTCATCCAAGAGACCGGCCTCGAAGTCGAGATGCACACGCACAACGACTTCGGCATGGCCGTGGCCAACGCGATCGCCGGCATCCATGCCGGGGCGAACTGGGTGAACGTGACCGTCGGCGGGCTGGGCGAGCGTGCGGGCAACGCGGCGCTCGAAGAGGTCATCATGGCGCTCAAGTACGTGGAAGGTTTCGAGCAGATCGCGTTCGACACGAAGCGCTTCCGCGAGCTGGGCGAGTACGTCGCGCAGGCGGCCGGGCGCACCATCCCGGCCTGGAAGTCGATCATCGGGACGAACATGTTCGCCCACGAGTCGGGCATCCACGCCGACGGCGTGATCAAGAACCCGAAGACCTACGAGGTGTTCGCCCCCGAAGAGGTGGGGCTTGCCCGTCAGATCGTGATCGGCAAGCACTCCGGATCCAAGTCGCTGCTGCTGAAGTTCGGCGAATACGGCCTCGAACTGTCCCACGAGGAGGCCAGCGAGCTGCTGCCGCGCGTGCGCACCATGTCGATCGAGTTGAAGCGGTCGCTGTTCGACAAGGAGCTCATCTACATCTACAACGACTACAAGGCCGACAAGGCGAAGGCCGCGCAGTGACGGCACCCGCGGGAAAGACCATCGCCGAGAAGATCCTCTCGGCGCACGCGGGCACGGATGCGCGCGCGGGCGACATCGTGGTGGCCGACGTCGATTTCGTGATGGGCCAGGACGGTACCAGCCCGCTGGCGATCAGGGCCCTCGAGCGCATGGGCGTCGAGAAGGTGTTCGACCCGGCCAAGGTCGCGCTGGTCATCGACCACTCGAGCCCCAGCCCGGTCGAGGGCGTGTCGGCCCTGCATACGCAGATGCGCGAGTTCGGCAAGCGGACCGGCGCCAAGATCTACGACGTCGGCTGCGGGGTGTGCCACCAGCTCATCCCTGAGAACGGCCACGTCGTGCCCGGCGACCTGATGGTCGGCTGCGACAGTCACACGTGCACCTACGGGGCCCTCAATGTGTTCTCTACCGGCGTCGGTTCGACCGACGGCGCCGCGGCGATGGCATCCGGCAAGCTGTGGTTCAAGGTGCCGGAGACCATGCGCTTCACACTATCGGGCCAGCTGCCGGCGGGCGTGTTCTCCAAAGACGTCATCCTGCACATCGCGGGGCTGATCGGCGCCGACGGCGCGACGTACATGGCGCTCGAGTTCGACGGGCCCGCCATCGACGCGATGTCGGTCGAAGCGCGGATGACCATGAGCAACATGGCCATCGAAGTCGGCGCCAAGGCCGGCCTCATGCGCGCGGACGCGAAGACGCTGGCCTGGTTCGAGGGCCGCGGGACGCGGACGCCCGCGCCGGTCGAGCCGGACCCCGACGCCGTCTACGCGGTCACACACTCCATCGACCTGAGCGAGCTTGTGCCGCAGGTTGCCAAGCCGCACTCGGTCGACAACGTGAGCCCCATCGCCGAGGTGGAGGGCACGCCGATCCAGCAGGGCTTCGTGGGGACGTGCACGAACGGGCGCCTCGAGGACTTGGGGATCGCGGCGGGCATCCTGGCCGGGCGCACGGTACACCCCGACGTGCGCTTCATCGTGGCGCCGGCGTCGAAGCGGATCTACCTCGACGCGATGGCAGCCGGCTACATCCAGACGCTGGTCGAGGCGGGCGCCGCAGTCGTGACACCGGGCTGCGGACCGTGCGTGGGCACGCACAACGGCGTGCCCTCCGACGGTGAGAACGTCATCTCGACGGCCAACCGCAACTTCAAGGGCCGCATGGGCAACTCGAACGCGTTCGTGTACCTCGGGTCGCCCGCGACCGTGGCCGCCTCGGTCATCGAGGGACGCATCACCGACCCGAGGAAGTACTTCGAAGGGGGCGCCCGATGAAGCTCACGGCCCGCGCCTTCAAGTACGGCAGCGACATCAACACCGACTACATCATCTCCGGCAAGTACAAGTTCAAGTCCAACGACATGGAGGCCATGGCCGTCCACGCGATGGAGGAGCTCGACCCGGACTACTACGCGAAGGTCAGTCCCGAGGGCGGGTTCCTCGTGGCCGGGACGAACTTCGGGATGGGCTCGAGCCGGGAGCAGGCGCCGCTCGTGCTCATCCATTCGAACACGAAGGCAGTTCTGGCGAAGAGCTTCGCGCGCATCTTCTACCGCAACGCCATCAACACCGGCCTGCCGGTCGTGGAGTGCGACACCGATCTGATGGACGAGGGCGACGAGCTGGAGGTCGACCTGGAGGCTGGCATCGTTCGCGACCTCACCAAGGGGACCGACATCCCGTTTCCGCCGCTGCCGCCGGTCATGGCGACCCTGCTGGCCGACGGCGGGCTCGTCGAGCACTTCAAGAAGCACGGGGGATTCGCGCTGTAGCGTCCAGGCACGTGCGCGCCATGCCTCGTCCTACCGGTCCCCGTGATTGCAGCCCGGCGAGATTTCGCGACGGGCGAGATCCCGCGACGGTATTCAGTACACCCAGGGGACGAGCTTCTTTACGCGCGTCCGGTATTCGGCGTATTCGGGGAAGCGCTCGACGAGCCACCGCTCCTCGCGGCGCGACTTCACGTCGAACAGGGCGAAGAGCACCATGGCGAACAGCAACGTCAGCCACCCGTGCACGACGAGCCCCCAGCCCAAGGCGCCGAAGATGAGTCCGCAGTAGATCGGGTGACGCACGATGGCGTAGGGTCCGGTCTCGATCAGGCGCGCATCATCGGTGGGGTAGGGAAGCGCCGTGAGGCTGGGCCCGAGCGCGAGGAGACCGGCGACAGCCAGCGGCGCGCCCGCAGCCATCAAGACGATGCCGATGAGCGTCGCGACCGCGCCGACCGAAGCGGTCCACGGGACGGCGCCGGGCCACTGCCGCGGGCCGAGCGCGATGAGGGCGAAGAGGGCACCTTGGACGACGACGTACCATTCGCCTCGCTCGCCGCGCCACCACGGGGCGTGCGCCTCGTCGATCGATGTCGCCACGCGACCTCCCGTGGTATCCGAACCTGCTGCCGTCATGGAGTTCATGCCCCCGGAGCGAGCGCGCCACCGGCCGTCGGCCACCGGTCAGCGAAGCGGCCCCGACCGGCCGAGCCCCCGCGGAGCCGATAGAGCGCCGTATGGTCCGAGTCAGACCCGCCTGACACACTGGCGTCGAGTCCGCGACGGCATGAGGGGGTCACGGTGAACGGACACGAACGGTCGAGGCGCACGGGGATGTTCCGATGAGCGCGCCGGGCCCGCCCCGGCTCATCGATCAGATGGTGGAGGCGCTGCGCGCCCGTCACTACAGTCCTCGGACTGAAGAGGCGTACGTCATGTGGGTGAAGCGCTACATCCGCTACCACAAGATGCGGCATCCCAAAGACATGGGCGACGCCGAGATCAACGCCTTCCTCACTCATCTGGCGGTGGGGGAAGGCGTGAGCTCGTCGACCCAGAACCAGGCGCTGTCCGCCCTCCTGTTCCTGTACCGCCGCGTCTTCGGGCTTGATGTGGGGGACCTGGGCACGGTGGTCCGCGCCCGCAAGTCCTACCACGTCCCGATCGTGATGACCCGCTCGGAAGTGCAGGCGGTTTTGTCCGAGATGGAAGGCGACACAAAGCTCATGGCGTCGCTGCTGTACGGTTCGGGGCTGAGGCTGTCCGAGTGCCTGTGCCTGCGCGTCCAGGACCTCGATCTGGCCGGTCACGAGGTGGTCGTGTTCGGCGGCAAGGGCAACAAGGACCGGCGCACGGTGCTTCCCAGTACGCTGGTCGAGCCGCTGCGCGCGCACCTGGGCCGGGTACGGGCGGTGCACGGGAAGGACCTGGCCTCTGGGTGGGGGCGCGTCCAGCTGCCGGAAGCGATCCAACGCAAGTACCCCGGAGCCGCGACCGACTGGAAGTGGCAATGGGTCTTCCCCCAGCGGACTCGTTGGACGAATCCGGCAACGCTCGAGCAGGGGCGCCATCATCTGGACGAGGCTATCCTCCAGCGGGCCGTGAAGGAGGCCGCACGGCGCGCCGGGATCACCAAGAGGGTCGGGTGCCACACCTTCCGGCACTCGTTCGCGACGCACCTGCTCGAGGCGGGATACGACATCCGGACGATCCAGGAGCTGCTGGGCCACAAGAGCGTCACGACGACGATGATCTACACCCACGTCCTCAACAAGGGCGGCCGCGGCGTCACCAGCCCCCTGGACGCCGGATGAACGACGCGTCCCTCGGTATATGCTGACCCGCCATATCGGAGAACCGGGCACTTATGAGCACACGTGTTATGGTCTTACACGGACGGAACTGCGGCACTTATGGTTTAGTGCCGGTCCGGATAATTGTTGTTAGATGAGACTAGGGGGACTAATGATCGGGATACCCGGAGGGGCCGAGCTTTGGATTCTTGCGGCGATGTGCTTGCTTCTTGTGCCGGTGTTGGTGGTCTTGGTCATTGTCTCGGTGGTCCGCAAGAATCGGGCGAGCA
>JANYAK010000016.1 GCA_025361335.1 Coriobacteriia bacterium | reverse complement strand
GGTGGGCGTGGACTTCCGCGGCGACCCGACGGCCGCACTGCTCGAGGCGCTCGATCCGGAGCAGAACGACAGTTTCCAAGATCACTACCTCGAGGCGCCGTTCGACCTGTCCGACGTCATGTTCATCACGACGGCGAACCTGCTCGACACGATCCCGCCCGCGCTGCAGGACCGCATGGAGGTCATCCACTTCCCCGGCTACACCGAGGACGAGAAGCTCCACATCGCGAAGCAGTACCTCGTGCCGAAACAGCTTCGGGAGCACGGGCTCAAGACCACGAAGCTCGAGATCACCGAAGAGGCACTCGGCGAGATCGTGCGTCGCTACACGCGTGAGGCCGGCGTACGCGGGCTGGAGCGCCAGGTGGCGTCGATCTGCAGGCAGGTGGCGCGACGCGTCGTTGAAGGTCACGCGCGCAGGACTCGCGTGACGGCGCGCACCCTGCACAAGTACCTCGGTCCGGCCCGGTTCCGCTACGGACTCGCCGAGGAGACCGACGAGATCGGTACGGCGACAGGGTTGGTGTGGACCGAAGCCGGCGGAGACGTCATCTCCATCGAAGCGACCACGATGACCGGCAAGGGCGAGCTGATACTCACCGGGCAGCTCGGCGACGTCATGCGCGAGTCGGCGCAGGCGGCGGTCTCGTACATCCGCGCGCACGTGTCCGAGTGGCCGATCGACCCCATGTTCAACGAGAAGCTCGACCTTCATATCCACGTGCCTGCGGCAGCGACTCCCAAGGACGGGCCTTCAGCGGGCATCACGATGGCCACGGCGCTGGCATCCGCTCTCATGGGCTGCCCGGCGCGCCGGGAGGTCGCGATGACGGGCGAGATCACGCTCCGCGGCCACGTCCTCCCCATCGGCGGGCTCAAGGAGAAGCTGCTGGCGGCGCATCGAGCCGGCATCAAGACGGTGCTCATCCCGAAGGACAACGTGCGCGACCTCGAGCTCCTGCCGCCGCACGTGCGCGACGAGATGGAGATCGTCCCGGTCGAGCGCATGGACGAGGTGCTGGCACGCGCGCTCGTGGCGCCGTGCCGGCCGAACGGGCGCAAGGGCAAGTAGGGCTACGGCGGTTCACGCGCCACGTTGAGGATTCAGCCGGCGCTACTCCGACTCGCGCCCCGGCACCCGGGCCCTCGTGTCGGCTGCCTTGCGGCGCTTCCGAACCACGCGCATCGCGTGCCGGATCGGACCGTAGCGGAGTCGAAGCGCAGCCAGATACGCGGATCCGCTGACCGGGCGCAGTGCGACGAACGCACGCCGCAGGCTGACGGACGCCGGAGACCAGTGGCGTATCCACGGCGCTTCTCCCAACATGGTCACTGCGTCGACCCCTGCGTTCTCGCAGCACTCCTTGAGGACTATGTGGGTGAGCAGGCGTCCGGGGGACGCATGCGCGAACGACTCGTCGTACCCGATCTTGAGCGGAACGGCCTGGCGCCCGGTGAACACCCAGAGCCCCGACGAGATGCACGTGTCGTTCACGTAGAGCGAGTTGATCTCGCAGCGACCATCGAGCGATATCCGGTGCAGGAGGCCCCCGTAGAACTGCTTCTCGCCGGGCGACTGTCTGATCGCCGAGCCGTGCGCTCCCTTCCAGCCGGAGGCCTCGACTTCGAGAAACCTCTCGTACTCATCGGCTAGTTCATCGGGCGCGACAGCACGCACCGATCGGGTGTCTCCCAAAGCGGCATAGCGCCGCGCGGCTCTGGTCAGCATCTGGCGCGAATTCCGGGATAGCCGCGACTCGAACTCTTCCGCCGACATGTCCGTCGGCACGATGAACTCGTTGACGTCCGCGAACGAATACCATCCACTCGGCGCGATCCGGGCGAGGCCGTCCCAAAGCCCGGATGTCTCTCTGGTGCGTCCGAGTGCGAGTATCGAAGGCCTGTCAGGATGCCGGCGTAGGAATGCGATCGCCTCGGGCAGGAGCGCTCGGCGGGCGTCGTCCTCAGGGCCGATCGCGTCGGTGATCGCCCAGCTCTCCTTGCGCCATGGCATGCCCCATACGCGCATCCTCACCCCGCGGCCGCCCTCGTACAGGGCGCGGTCGAATCGTTCCTCCAAGGGCAAGATCGCGCGAACGCGTTGCTCGTCACACAGAGCGAGGCAGCGGAACCGTTCCGGGTCTGGGCACAGTGACCAGAGGTAGGCCTGATGCGCCTCGTGCGAGTGCCAGATCGCCGGGTCAGGCATCTCGAGGAAGAGTCGGCGCCAATCCAACTCGAGCGCGAGGAGCCCCTTTGGGCCGATATGCTCGACGATGGTCCAACGCGTCGCAGGCATGCGCTCGCCCCTCTCCGGATTCAGGGTGCAGCGTCCGGGGCTCGGTGTAAAGTGAGCGCGGCGGGGGCCCAGACTCACGGGGCCCCGGGGACCCGGTGAAGACGACATGGAGCGACACATGCGTGTGCTCGTAACAGGCGGGGCGGGTTTCATCGGGAGCAACCTGGTCCACGCCCTCATAGGTGGCGGCTACGACGTCGGCATCATCGACGACTTCTCGACCGGCTCGATGGGCAATGTGCACCCCGCGGCCTGGTTGCGAAAGATGGACATTCTCGACCTGGCGCTTGCCGATGCGGTCGCCGAGTTCGGGCCCGAGGCCGTCGTGCACCTCGCGGCGCAGACCGACGTGACACGCTCGTTCGCGGACCCCGCGCGTGACCGTGCCGTCAACGTGGACGGGACCGTCGCCGTCGCGCGCGCCGCCGCCGCGGCCGGAGCGCGCCGCATGCTGTCTGCCTCGTCGGCCGCCGTGTACGGCGTCCCGGAGGCTCTACCGATTCGCGAGGACGCGCCGAAGCGGCCGGCCAACCCATACGGTGAGTCGAAGCTGGCCGCGGAATCGGCGCTCGCCGAGACGCTCGCAGGCACCGGCGTCGACTTCGCGTCGATGCGATTCTCCAACGTGTACGGTCCTCGGCAGGACTGGCGGGGCGAAGGCGGGGTCGTTGCTATCTTCGCCTCCCGTCTCGCGGCCGGCGAGAAGCCGGTCATCTATGGCGACGGGCGTCAGACGCGGGACTTCATCTACGTCGGCGACGTCGTCGCATTCATCGCGGAGGCGCTGGAAGCTGAAGGTCCCCTGGCGGCCGCGATGCCCGACGGTCCCGCCTACAACGTGTCGACGGGGAAGCCCACGTCGATCGTTCAGGTAGCCGCCTACCTGAGCGCGGCCTCACGTGTGCTCAAGCAGCCCGAGTTGCGCGAAGCGCGCACGGGCGACATCCCGGACAGCGTGCTCGACCCCGCGAAGGCTGCCGCAGCACTCGGATGGGCAGCGACTCAGCCGATCGAGAACGGACTGGCCTTCACGTGGCGGTGGATGTGCGCAAACCTGAGCTGAGCGTCGCCGACACGCTGCGCGTCGCCTACGAGGCGAAGGCGCTGGCCGAGCTGGCGGACGCGGACGCGGTGACGGGCGCTGGGCCGGGAACCTGGGACGGCCCCGTCGTCGGTGCGCATATCGCCTTTCTGACGGCACATCCGGACACCGCCGGCTCGATACTCGGGGCGCGCACGACTGAGGCTGTCGCCAAGGCCGCTGGCGCGATGGGAGCGGCCGACGCGGTGTTCGTGCTCGTCACGCGCCCGACCGCGGACTACGCGCCCGAGGCCGCCGCACGGCGCGTGCGGATGGCCCTGGAGGCGGTCGACGCACCGGCGGTCATCGCGCTGGACTCCGAAGGTGCGGAAGATCTGGCCCGGGCATTCGGGCTCGATGGGCTGCCGACCGGGGCCGACCTGCGCGTCTTCGGCCGCTCCCTCGGCTCCGTGGGCGACTTCGCGGCTTCACTCGACGACGCGGCCGCCAAGTCCCGCGCATGGTCGACCATGAAGAAGGTAGCCGCCGGAGCCGGTATCAAGGCGAAGACACGAGAGCCGTAGATGCGCATCCTGGTCACCGGCGGAGCCGGCTACATCGGATCCATCACCGTACGCTCGCTGCTGGACGCGGGTCACGAGGTCACGGTCCTCGACACGCTCGAGAAGGGCCGGCGCGCGGCGATCGACGACCGTGCTTCGCTCGAAGTCGGCAGCGTCGGCGACCGGGCGGCGCTCGACCGCGTGTTGCCGGGCTGCGACGCTGTCATGCACCTCGCCGGGTACATCGAGGTCGCGGAGTCGCAGGCGGACCCCGACCGCTACTTCGCGAACAACGTTGCCGCACCCACGGTGATGCTCGCGGCGATGGCCGATCACTGCGTCGACGCGCTGGTGTTCTCGTCGACGGCGGCCGTATACGGGCAGCCGGCGGTCTCGCCGATCACGGAGGACGCCGAGACGATGCCGATCAACGCCTACGGGGAGAGCAAGCTCGCGTTCGAGAAGCTGCTCGATTCAGTCGCCGGCGTCGCGGGCCTGCGCTCGATCCGCTTTCGCTACTTCAACGCAGCCGGCGCATCCCCAGATGGCTTGCTCGGAGAGGCGCACCGTCCCGAGACGCATCTCATCCCGCGCATCCTGGCGGCGATGGCGGCGGGCCGGTCGCGGTTCGAGGTCTACGGCGGCGACTACGACACCCCTGACGGGACCTGCGTGCGCGACTACGTCCACGTGTCTGATCTCGCCGCAGCGCATGTGCTCGCCCTGGAACGCCTCGGCACCGGCGGCCCGGGCGCAGTGCTCAACCTTGGCAACGGCCGCGGCTACTCGAACCGTGAGGTCGTCGCGATGTGCGCCGAAGTGACGGGCCGCGCGGTGACGATCGACATCGGACCGCGCCGCCCCGGCGACCCGGACCGGCTCGTCGCATCTCACGATCGTGCGACCGCGGAGCTTGGCTGGATCGCACGCCGGAGTGACCTTCACACCATCGTCGAGGATGCCTGCCGCTGGCACAGCACGCATCCTTCGGGCTACGAGAAGGGGCGCCCGCAGGCGCCCCTGTAAGACCGAACCGGACTCTGAAGGCCGCGGACCGGGACTAGTCCTCTTCGATCTCGGTGATCGCGCCCATCGGGCACTCCTCGAGGCAATCTCCGCACGCCGTGCAGTCGTCCTCGTTGATCGCTTCCGCCACGTCGCCGACAAGCTCGATCACCTTGTTGGGGCAGGCGTCCACGCACACGCCGCAGCCGGAGCACTCTTCTTCATTGATGATCGGTCGGGGCATGTGCGTTCCTCTTCCGCGCGGGACTGACGAAGCGTCGCGCGTACCTTACCCACTGCCGCGCCGGGTGTAAAGACGCTTCTGCCGACCGATTTCGGCGAACTTCTCCGGGCACCCGCGTCCCGCCCGTGCGGCAGACCCTCGAGTTGGTTTCCGCGCACACCGTCGCGGGTACCATGAATGCGCATCGCGAACATAACTTGACAACGCATCACTCAGATTTGTACCATACGCAGCGGCACACGGTGCCGGCATCAGGTCATTTTCGGAAGGAGCCTTAAGAAATGGGCAAGGTCATAGGAATCGACCTCGGTACCACGAACTCGGCGATGGCCGTGCTCGAGGGCGGGGAACCCAGCATCATCATCAACTCCGAGGGCGATCGCACCACGCCGTCGGTCGTCGCGTTCCGCAAGGACGGGGAGCGCATCGTGGGCAAGGCCGCCAAGAACCAGGCGATCACCAACCCCGAGAACACGGTCAAGTCGATCAAGCGCTTCGTCGGCCGCAAGTTCGAAGAGACGGTGTCCGAGCGCAAGACGGTCGCGTTCAAGGTCGTCAAGGGCAAGGACGGCCGCGCATCCGTCGAGATCGAGGGCAAGGACTTCACGCCCGAAGAGATCTCGGCCATGGTGCTCGGCAAGCTCAAGGCCGACGCCGAGAAGTACCTCGGTGAGCCGGTCACGCAGGCGGTAATCACCGTACCGGCGTACTTCAACGATATGCAGCGTCAGGCCACCAAAGACGCCGGCAAGATCGCCGGCCTCGAGGTCCTGCGCATCATCAACGAGCCGACCGCGGCGGCGCTGGCCTACGGACTGGACAAGGGCGCGGGCGAGCAGACAGTGCTCGTCTTCGACCTCGGCGGCGGCACCTTCGACGTGTCGATCCTGGAGCTCGGCGACGGCGTGTATGAGGTCAAGTCCACCAACGGTGACAACCACCTCGGCGGCGACGACTGGGACCAGAAGGTCATCGACTGGCTCGCCGACAAGTTCAAGGCGGACCACGGGATCGACCTGCGCAACGACAAGATGGCTCTTCAGCGCCTGAAGGAGAAGGCCGAGCAGGCCAAGATGGAGCTCTCCGGAGCCCAGACCGCTAAGATCGAGCTTCCCTTCATCACCGCCGACGCCTCGGGCCCGAAGCACATGGACTACGAGCTCACGCGCGCCGAATTCCTGAAGATCACCGCGGACCTTCTCGACCGCTGCAAGAAGCCGGTCGAGTCCGCGATGAAGGACGCCGGCATGAAGATGGGCGACCTCGACGAGGTCATCCTCGTCGGTGGTTCCACCCGCATGCCCGCCGTGCAGGAGCTCGTCAAGAAGCTCACCGGCAAAGACCCGCACATGGGCGTGAACCCGGACGAGGTCGTGGCGCTCGGCGCGGCGGTCCAGGCCGGCGTGCTCGCGGGCGATGTGAAGGGCATCCTGTTGCTCGACGTGACCCCGCTGTCGCTGGGCGTCGAGACCATGGGTGGTGTGATGACGCGCATGATCGAGCGCAACACCACAATCCCGACCCGCAAGACCGAGACGTACACCACCGCCGCGGACGGCCAGACCTCTGTGGAGATCCACGTGCTGCAGGGCGAGCGCGAGATGGCCGGCGACAACAAGACCCTCGGCAAGTTCCATCTGGTGGGCCTGCCCGCAGCGCCGCGTGGCGTGCCGCAGATCGAGGTCACGTTCGACATCGATGCCAACGGCATCGTCAACGTGTCCGCGAAGGACCGCGGCACGGGCCAGGAGCAGAGGATCACGATCTCCGGCACGACGGCGCTTTCCGACGACGAGGTCGAGAAGATGGTGAAGGACGCCGAGTCCAACGCCGACGACGACCGCAAGCGCAAGGAAGCGGCCGAGGCGCGCAACATCGCCGACACTCTCGTCTATCAGACGGAGAAGGCCCTGAAGGACCTCGGCGACAAGGTTCCCGAGGACACGAAGACGACCGTCGAGGAAGCCATCGCCGGTGCGAAGGCCGCCCTCGAAGGCGACGACACCGACGCACTGACCACGGCGAGCGACAAGCTCCGCGAGGTCGGTCTCAAGCTCGGCGAGATCGCGTACCAGACCGCCGAGGCCGAGACCCCCGAGGGCGAGCCCGCCGAAGGCGACGCCGCTTCGGCTCCCGCTGAGGACGAGGAAGTCGCCGACTTCGAGGTCGTCGATGAGGACAAGAAGTAACCCATGACCCCCAAGCGGAGTCCGTTCGATAAGGCCCGCGACGACGAGCGCGCGCCGAAGGTCGGCCCCGGGATCGATCCGGAGATCGAAGCCGACCTCGGCGCGATGCTCGACGCGATGGGAGATCCCGCGGCTGCGCTCGATGCCGCCCGTGACGAGGCCGCACGCAACCTCGCCACAGCGCAGAAGTGGCAGGCGGAGTTCGAGAACTATCGCAAGCGCCAGGAGCGCGACCTCGCGGACATGCGCGGTAGAGCCGGCGAGCGTGTCATCACGGAGCTGATCCCGGTCCTCGACGATCTGGATCGCGCGATCGAGCACACCGTGGCGAGCGCGGCCTCCGGTGGCGAGCTCGACCACCTCCTGGCCGGAGTCGAGATGGTGCGCTCACGGATCATCGCCGTGTTCGCCAAGGAGGGCGTCGAGGTCGTCGATCCCTTCGGCGCCGCTTTCGACCCGAACCTGCACCACGCCGTGGGCCAGCGCGAGGACGCGGAGATCCCCGAGAACACCGTGGTCGAGGTCTTCCAGAAGGGCTACCTCATGGGAGGTCGCGTCGTGCGGCCGGCCATGGTCATAGTGAGTGCCGGCGGCCCCGAGCGCTCGGCGTAAGGCGGCCGCGCGATGGCCGCCAAGGACTACTACGAGACCCTCGGCGTCCCCAAGTCGGCGAACGCCGACGAGATCAAGAAGGCATACCGCCGCCTCGCACGGAAGCATCATCCCGACGCCGGCGGCGCCGAGGAGAAGTTCAAGGAGGTCGGGGAGGCGTACGACGTCCTCTCCGACAAGGAGAAGCGCGCCCAGTACGACCAGTTCGGCGCGTATTTCGGCGGTAACCAACCGCCGGGCGCGGGTGGTCCGGGCGGGCAGGGCGGTTGGCCCGGCGGTGGCCCCGGTGGCCCCGGTGGCGGCTTCCAGTACACCAACGTCGACATGGGTGACTTCGGTGACCTGTTCGGCAACCTGTTCGGTGGCGGGGTCCAGGGAAGTGCCCCTGGCGGCCCACCTCAGGGGCGGTCGACCGCCCAGCGCGGACGCGACCTGACGTATGAGGTCTCGCTCTCCTTCGACGAGGCGCTCACCGGCGTCTCCACGAAGGTGGACGTCCAGCGCACGGAGAAGTGCGGCACTTGCCACGGCTCGGGCGCGGCACCCGGTACCTCCGCGGTCACATGTTCGATGTGTCAGGGCAGTGGCCACGTGGCGCAGGGACAGGGCGTGTTCTCGTTCTCGAGGCCGTGCCCCGTGTGCGGCGGATCCGGGAAGACCATCGAGACGCCCTGCGGCACCTGCCGCGGCAAGGGCAGCGTCGTCCGTGCGAAGCCGGTGACCGTGCAGATCCCGCCGGGCGTGACCGACGGTGGGAAGATCCGCTTCAAGGGCAAGGGCGAGTCGGGCGTGGGTGGCGGTCCCGCGGGCGATCTGTACGTGGTCACCCGCATCAAGCCGCACCCGTACTTCACGCGCGAGGGCGCCGATGTGGCGCTGGAACTCCCCGTGACGATGTCGGAAGCCGCGCTCGGCGCACAGCTCGAGATCCCGACCCCGAGCGGGCGCATCAAGCTCAAGATCGCCCCGGGTACGCAGGACGGCAAGGTCTACAAGCTGCCGGGCAAGGGTGCCCCGCGCTTGAAGGGCAGCGGCTCCGGCGACATGAAGGTCCGGGTGACCGTCGTGGTCCCGCAGGACCTCAGCGCCGAGCAGAAGGAACTCCTGAAGCGATTCGCTTCCTCGCGCGGTGACGCGGACACGCTCCGCGCGCACCTCGCGAAGGACTGACGAAAGGAAGACGGCGATGCCACGGAGACGCCGCGGGGTCCAGCCCGACAGCGACCGGCCCCTCTACATGATCAGTGTCGCAGCCGAGCTCGCTGGCGTGCACCCGCAGACTCTGCGCATCTACGAGCGCCGTCAGCTCGTCAGCCCGAACCGCAGTTCCGGCAACACACGCCTGTACTCCGACGCGGACATCGACCGCCTGCGCCTGATCCAGCACCTGACCCAGGACGAGGGGATCAACCTCGCCGGCGTTATCAGGATCATCGAGCTCGAGGACGAGCGTGCGCGACTCGACGACGAGACGCAGCAGCTGCGGCTGATCATCGACGCGATGCGCCGGCGGCTCGCGGAATACGACGTCACCCGGGCGCGCGTCACGCGTACCGAGATGGTGCTCGTCCCCCGCGGCGGACTCCAGCGCAGATACCCGGCGTAGGCGCATTCCGCCGCGCAACAAGAAGGACGTGACCCACCATGGCTATCAGACTCGACCGACTGACCGTCAAGGCTCAGGAGGCGTTTCAGGCCGCGTACGGCATCGCCGCTGACGCCGGGCAGCAGGTCATCGAGCCGGAGCACCTCCTCAAGGCGCTCATCGACCAGGCGGACGGCATCGTGCGCCCCATCCTTGTGAAGGTGGGAGCGGATCCCGGCGCCATCGACGCCGAGGTCGTGGAAGCGATCGCGAAGCTGCCGAAGGTCGCCGGCGCGGGACTCCAAGTGGCTGTCGGGCCGCGGATGAACACCGTGCTCGAGCAGGCGTTCAAGGCCGCTGAGAAGCGCAAGGACGTCTACGTTTCGACCGAGCACATGCTGGCCGGGATGGCAGAGGACTCGGGCGACGCCGGGAAGGCGCTCGCACGCGCGGGTGTGACGGGCGCGCGCGTGAACGCCGCGCTCGACGAGCTGCGCGCGGGCACGCGCGTGACGGATGACAACCCCGAGGCGCAGTTCCAGTCGCTCGAACGGTTCAGCCGAAACCTTACGCAGGCCGCTCGCGACGGCAAGCTCGATCCCGTCATCGGGCGCGATGCCGAGATCCGGCGCGTCATCCAGGTCCTGTCGCGCCGCACGAAGAACAACCCGGTGCTGATCGGTGAGCCCGGCGTGGGCAAGACCGCCATCGTCGAGGGCCTCGCCTTGCGCATCGTCGCCGGGGACATCCCGTCGACGCTCGTGGACAAGGAGGTCATCGCGCTCGACCTGGCCTCGATGGTCGCCGGCACGAAGTACCGCGGCGAGTTCGAGGACCGCCTCAAGGCCGTCATCCGCGAGATCCAGCAGGCGGAAGGCCGCCTCATCCTGTTCATCGACGAACTGCACACGATCGTGGGCGCGGGCGCGGCGGAGGGAGCTATGGACGCGAGCAACATGCTCAAGCCGGCGCTCGCGCGCGGAGAGCTGCGAGCCGTGGGCGCCACGACACTTGACGAGTACCGCGAGCACATCGAGAAGGATGCGGCGCTCGAGCGGCGGTTCCAGCCCGTCTACGTGGGCGAGCCGACCGTGGAGGACACGATCGCGATCCTACGCGGCGTGAAGGATAAGTACGAGGTCCATCACGGCGTGCGGATCATGGACGGCGCGCTCGTGGCCGCCGCGATGCTCTCTAACCGCTACATCACCGATCGCTTCCTCCCGGACAAGGCGATCGATCTCATCGACGAAGCCGCGAGCCGGTTGCGTATCGAGATCGACTCGATGCCGACGGAAGTCGACGTCGCGGACCGTCAGCTGCGCCAGCTTCAGATCGAGGAGGCCGCGCTCGCGAAGGAGACCGACGCCGCCTCTGCCGAGCGACTCGACGCGCTCCGCGGCGAGATGGCGTCGCTGTCCGAGCAGCTTTCGGGTCTGAAGGCCCGCTGGAGCAGCGAGAAGGAGGTCATCGACGGCGTGCGTGTCGCGAAGGCCGAGCTCGACGAGGCGAAGGCCGACGAGGAGCGCGCCGAGCGCAGCGGCGACTTGGCGCGCGCGGCCGAGATCCGCTACGCGCGCATCCCGGAGCTCGAGAGGCGCATCGAGGAGGCCGACGCGCGGCTGAAGGAGCTGCAGGCTGGAACTCCGATGTTGAAAGAGGAGGTCGACGACCAGGACGTGGCCGAGGTCGTGTCCGCTTGGACAGGCATCCCGCTGTCCCGCCTGATGGAGGGCGAGATGGCGAAGTTGGCGCACCTCGAGGAACTGCTGCACAAACGCGTGGTGGGTCAGGACGAGGCGGTCGCGGTGGTGGCGGGCGCGATCCGTCGCAGCCGCGCCGGACTCTCCGACCCGGACCGTCCGCTCGGGTCGTTCATCTTCATGGGCCCCACCGGCGTGGGAAAGACCGAGCTCGCCAAGGCTCTCGCCGAGTACCTGTTCGACGACGAACGCAGCCTCGTGCGAATCGACATGTCCGAGTACATGGAGAAGTTCAGCGTGCAGCGCCTCATCGGGGCGCCACCTGGCTACGTCGGCTACGAGGAGGGCGGCCAGCTCACGGAGGCGGTGCGGCGGCGCCCTTACGCGGTGGTCCTGCTCGACGAGATCGAGAAGGCGCACCCGGACGTGTTCAACATCCTTCTGCAGGTGCTCGACGACGGTCGGCTCACCGATGGCCAAGGCCGCGTCGTGAGCTTCCGCAACACGATCGTGATCATGACGAGCAACGTGGGATCGCAGTTCCAGCCGCTCCTCGAGCAGGGCAACGAGGCGGATGCGGCGAAGCTTGGCGAGGAGGCGCTTCGCGGCACGTTCCGGCCGGAGTTCCTCAACCGGGTGGACGACATCGTCACCTTCCACCAGCTCACGATGGAGCAGATCGAGCGGATCGTGGACCTGCAGCTCGAGGTCGTGCGCGCGCGTCTTGCCGAGCGCAAGATCGCGCTCGTGCTCACGCCGGCGGCGGTCGAGCGGATCGGGCTCGACGGGTTCGACCCGGTCTTCGGCGCGCGGCCGCTGAAGCGCGCGATCCAGCGCGAGGTCGTCGACCGCGTCGCGAAGGCGATGATCGACGGCAGCGTGCACGAGGGTTCGACCGTGACCGTGGACATCGCGGAGGACGGAGAGCTCGAGGTCGGGCTGTGAGCTCTCCGGGACGTGCGGAACTGGTTGTGGCGCTTCTAGAGCCCGCTGCCGATCAGCGCCGCCGGGATCGTCTTCAGGCACAGGCGCAGGTCCACCCACAGGCCGGTATTCATCCCGTACATGAGGTCCTGGAACGTCATCTCGTCGAAGCTGACGCGGTTGCGCCCGACGACCTGCCACACGCCCGTGATCCCCGACTGCACCTCGAGACGCTGACGCTGCCATGCGTCGTAGGCGTCCGCTTCGTACGGCAGGGGGGGCCGAGGGCCGACGAGGCTCATGTCGCCCTTGAAGACGTTCACGAGCTGCGGGATCTCGTCGAGCGAGTACTTGCGGATGAAGCGTCCTATCGGCGTGATCCGTGGGTCGTTGACGATGTGGAACACCCCGTTGCCGTTGGCGTCTCTCGCGAGCGGCTCCGTCTCGCCGTTGATGAGGGCACGGACGTACTTCTCGTGAGCCGACGAATCGCTGTCGACGTACATCGAGCGGAACTTCAGGAACCCGAAGGTCGAACCGGAGCGCCCGACGCGAGTCTGAGTCAGGAACACGGGACCGGGGGAGGTCAGCTTGATGCCCAGGCCGATGACGGCGATCACCGGAGAGAGCAGCAGGAGCGCCGCGGAGGATCCGATGAGGTCGAGTGTGCGCTTGAAGCCATAGCCAGGGGGCGCCGCGAGGGTCCTTCGAACGCGCGTCACGGGTGTCTGGAAGAGCGTCTTGAGCAGCTTGCTGCCCTCGAGCGGACCCAGCAGGCCAGAGGCGACGTAGACGTCGACGTCGCGGTCCTGTGCCGCTTCGATGACGCGCATCGCTTCGCGCGGCGTCAGGCTGCCGCTGTCGATGAACACGGAGTCCGCCGCCAGCTCGGTCGGGTGGCGGTGACCGAGGTCCCAGACGAGCGCGTCCGCCCACGACTTGGTCGGTCCCTCTTCGTCGATGCTGCGGACGCGGGCGAACCCTCGGAGCGATGTGAGCCGCTTCGCGATACGCCGCGATTCCGGCGAGTCCCCTACGACGTAGGCGACAGGTCGGCGCTTCTCCACCCATGAGGCGTACATCAGGTGTAGGCCACTCAGGCGCAGCGGCAGGTCGAGCAGAGGGAAGATCGCGAACGTGAGTATGAGCGTCAGGCGTGGCATGCTGAACCAGCCGGATCCGATCAGGAACGCGGCGGCGGACGATACGATCAACGCGACCGTCGTGGCGCGAAGGATCGTCCACGCATGCAGCGGGCGCGACGAGTACGCGTCACGTTCGTAGAGCCCTGTAGCGGAGAACGCGCCGAAGATCACCACGAAGGGCACCAGCAGCGACCAGTCGGTTGTGAAAGGAACGGGCGCCAGTCCGAGCCACGGCGCGACGGCGCCGCGAAGCGCGAGCGCCGCGATCGTCGCTACGACGAGCGCTATGAGGTCCGCCAGCATACTGGCCCGTCTCATCACGACTCGCGCGTTCCTCCCCTGCGAGACATGTCCCTTACTCCACCCCGTAGTGACTTGTTCCATCTCGCTCACCCCTGCCGATACGGATACACAGACCGCGTATCGGCATTCGGGCGAGTTTCTTGAGCATACCCAGATTCC
>JANYAK010000046.1 GCA_025361335.1 Coriobacteriia bacterium | reverse complement strand
GGAACAACCGCCGCCTGCACACAGAGATCGGAGACATTCCGCCAGCAGAGAAGGAGGAGATGTACTACGCTGAAAGAGCAGGGATAGAGATGGCAATGAGCCGAAACCAATAGCCTCCATCAAACCCGGCGCGCTCCAAAGAAGCGGCGACTGTTCCTGCGGTTCGGGTTGATGCTCAAGGGACTACAGACGTTCAGGCGCTCGCCGACGATGCAGGAATACGCGTGGGTGAAGTCCAAAGACGAGGCACGCGACATTCTCCAGTCGTGGACTGGTAGTGCCCCCGAATACAACGATGAGGACGACTAGCGTTCGTCTCTGAAGACCGCTGCGCTGCACCCCGAAAAGAGGGCGTGGCGGAATGGCAGACGCGCATTTTGAGGGTCTACGTTTGACGAACCATTTGATATCGGGCATTCAGACGCCCGAGAAAAAGACAGGGGCTTCGCCAGTAAGAAGGCGAAGCCCCTGCATAACTAACCTGGTGCGGGTGAAAGGAGTTGAACCTTCACGGGGTTGCCCCCACATGGACCTGAACCATGCGCGTCTGCCATTCCGCCACACCCGCGTGTGCGAGGCACGATGGTAGCACAGGGCGGGAACCGGCGAAATGGGGCCGCCTT
Organism: Coriobacteriia bacterium; assembly: GCA_025361335.1. Classification (GTDB taxonomy): domain Bacteria; phylum Actinomycetota; class Coriobacteriia; order Anaerosomatales; family PALSA-660; genus JANYAK01. The sequence goes on along the minus strand of JANYAK010000046.1, from coordinate 10,593 downwards.
CCCTGTACAATCCCAGCGACGGGCACCGAGCGGAGGGGCGTGGACAAGGGGCTCATCCTAGGCAGGTACCGGCCGCTCGCCGATCTGGGCGAAGGCGGCCATGGCACCGTCACCCTCGCGTTCGATACCAAGATGGCCCGTCGCGTCGCCGTCAAGCGGATCCCATTGTCACGCGCCGGGGTCCGTCGGCTGGACACGACCACCGGGCTGGCTGAGGCTCGCACTTCGGCGATGCTCAATCACCCCGGCATCGTCACCGTCCACGAATGGGACACGGACTCCGACGAGGCATTCCTCATCATGGAGCATGTGGATGGAGCCTCGCTGGCCGAGTTGCTCGACGTGTACGCGCCGCTCGATCCGGACGAAGCGTCCGCGATCCTCGAACCCATCTGCTCCGCGATGGCCTACGCGCACGACAACGGGGTCCTCCATCTCGACCTCAAGCCGGAGAACGTGCTCATCACCCGCGCAGGCTTGGTGAAGGTGGGTGACTTCGGCGTCGCTTCGCTGACCAACGCCGCCGGACAGGCGATCAGCGCGGGGGGGACGCTCGGCTACATGCCCTCCGAGCAACTGCGCGGCGAGCCCGTCGACGTCAGGACCGACGTCTGGGCGCTCGCCGCTCTCGCCTACGAAGTGCTGTGCGACGCCGTTCCGTTCGCCTCCGATTCCTACGAAGGCGCGGTCTATAAGGCGGAGTACGTCGAGCCTCCCGCGCCGTCGGAGTTCGTCGAAGGGCTGGCGCCGCAGATCGACGACGTCCTCCTCGCCGCGCTGGCGCCCGATCGGGCCGACCGCCCCGGATCCGTGTCCGAGTTCGCCTGCGAGCTGCTGCCCTGGCTCGGGGACCCCGCGCAGGGGCGCGAGGGACTCGCGGAGATGGTGGCCGAGATCGTCGCCGAGGACGAGCCGGGGGCGCACGAGGGGTTCGCCCGACTGGGGCTGTGGGACCGACTTCTGCCGGCGGAACCCGTGATGAGAAGGATCGCGGCGGCGATCGCGTGCGCTTGGCTGAGCTGGTCGGGGCTTGCCGCTCTCGGTCTGGGCCCCGTCCCGTCGGCCGGCGCCACGCTCGTGGTGGCCGCCGCTGCCGCCCTTGTACCGCCGGCCGGGCTCGCCGTGGGGGCGATCCTGTTCGCGGCCGGCGCCTTCGCCCTCGCGCCGCTGGCTGGTCTGGCCGCCGCGATCGGCGGCGCCGCATGGTGGCTCGCTGCCGGACGCGCGCGGGGGTGGGCTGGGATCGCACCGGTCTTCGCGCCCCTGTTCGGCGCCGCGGGCGTGGCCCCGGCACTGCCGATCCTCATCGGGTTCTGGATGCCCGGCTCGTGGCTGGCACCGGCCGCGGGAGCCGCGGCGGGACTCGTGACCGCTCTCGCGGCCGCCGCCTCGGGCAGCTCCGCGCCGTTCCTCCGGGTGACACCGGCCTTCCTCTCCGCACCCCTCGGGACCGGGCACCCCGTGCCGATCGCGACGCTCACCTCGGCGCTCGTTCTCGCCGCCGGTTGGGCGCTGGCCGCGGGTGCCATGTCGCTCGCCGCACGCGGCGCGTCGCGTGTCGGCGCGTTCGGCGGCGCGGCGGTCGCGTGCCTGGCTACGCTCGCCGCGGTCGGTCCGTGGGTGACGGGCGGACAACGTCTCGACGCTTCCGCGACCCTGCAAGTCGGCCTGTCTCTTATACTGGTCACCGTCGTCGTCGCGCTCGGCCCTCCTGTCGCGGCGGAGGATGACACATGAACCGGGGCGCGGCGCCCATGAGCCGTGCCGACCACGGATCGGCGGTGGGCGCGTGAGCATCCTGTCGGACTTCGAGGACCGCGTCGCATCGGCCGTGGAAGGCCTCTTCGCGGGCGCGTTCCGTTCGCCCGTTCAGCCTGTCGAGCTGGCTCGCGCGCTCGGCAGAGCGATGGATGATGAACGCATGGTCGGCGTCGGCAAGGTCTACGCGCCGATCGACTACACGATCGCCCTCTCTCCCGAGGACGCGGATAAGCTCCGCGGCTTCCTCCCGGTCCTCTCTGGTGAGCTGGCCACCTTCCTCACCGAGCGCGCACGCGAGGTCGGGGCGCATCTGACATCCAAGCCGGTCGTGACCTTCACCGAGCACGCGGACCTCCGTCTCGGACGCTTCCGGGTCAGCGCCGAGCACGTCTACGGCGACGCCGTGGAAGACGTGGCCGAGCCTGAAGCGCGGTCCGATGTCGCTCTGGAGGCCCTCGATTCGCCCGGTGACGCCGACGTGGGAGCGATGGACACGGTCACGGTCGGCGAGACCGGCCACGACGTGGCGCTGCGCGGCGACCGGATGGTCGTGGGCCGGCTGGCGGGCTGCGACATATGCCTCGCCGACTCGAACGTCTCCCGTCGGCATGCGGAGTTCTTCCGCATCGACGAAGACTGGTTCATCACCGACCTCGAGTCGACCAACGGCACGATGCTCAACGCAGAGCCCGTGAACCGAGCGCGGCTGCGCGACGGTGACGTCATCGAGATAGGCGTCACGCGACTCACCTACCACCGCGAGCGGGGGTAGCGCATGGTCGACGTGGTCCTACTCTTCGGGCGGATCCTCCTGCTGGCGATGCTGTACCTGTTCCTGCTCGCCGCCGTGCGAGCGGGCGTTGGGCTCGTGCGGACGGGGGCCCCGTCGCCCGGCGCGAGGCCGCTGGCGCTCGTCGTGGTAGCCGGGCCGCCCGAACTCAAAGGGACGCGCATCGGCTTGGACAGGCTGGTGCGCATCGGGCGCGAGCCGGGATCGGAGCTGGTCCTGGGCGACGACTTCGTCTCCACGCGCCACGCACAGGTCGTGCCCGGCCCGAAGGGTCCGGTCCTCGAGGACCTCGGCTCCACCAACGGGACGTCGCTCAACGGCACGCCGATCTCCTCACCCGTCGCGCTCAAGACGGGTGACGAGGTCTCCATCGGGACGGCGCGCATGAAGGTGACCCGGCTGTGACCCAGAGTCGTCCGACCCCGGCGGCGGGACTGACCGACACCGGCCTCACGCGCACGGGGAACGAGGACGGGCTGCTCATCGAGCCTCCGTTGTACGCCGTGGCCGACGGGATGGGCGGACACCGCGCCGGCGAGGTGGCGAGTCGCGTGGCGCTGGAGGAGCTCCTGGCTAACGCGCCGGCACGACTCGACGCCAAGGCGCTCGGGCGCGCGGTGCGCGCCGCGAACCGCGCGGTGATCGCCGCGGCCGCGAAGAGCCGCACACGTACCGGCATGGGCACCACGATCACGGCCGCCATCGTCGACGGCACCAACATCGCCATCGCGCATGTGGGCGACAGCCGCGCATACCTGCTGCGCGACGGAAGGCTCGAGCGCCTCACGGACGACCACTCCATGGTCGCCGACCTCATACGCGAAGGGGCGCTGACCGAGGACGAGGCCCGGTTCCACCCCCAGCGCAGCGTCATCACGCGCGCGCTCGGCTCGGATCCCAACATGCTGGCCGACGTGTTCGAGGTCGAGGGCGCCGTCGGCGACCGGCTCCTCCTGTGCACGGACGGCCTCACCGGCATGCTGGCCGACGACTACATCGCCGAGATCCTGGACCTGGAGCGAGATCCCCAGAAGGCCGTGGAGACTCTCGTGGACGCCGCCAACCGCGCGGGCGGCTACGACAACATCACCGTGGTGGTGATCGACCTCACCGACGCGGCCGCAGAGCAGACATCCCTACGTCCCGGTTCCGCCGCCTCGGGAAGGCGTGCCGCGGCGCGCCTGTTATGGATCATCGCGGCCGGGGCTCTCATCGCCGCCACTGTGTGGGGTGCGTACGCCTACACACGAACCCGCGCGTACCTCATCGACGAGGGCGGGGTCGTCGCCGTGTATCGGGGAGTGCCCGGGTCGTTCGCCGGATTCACGCTCCACTGGCGGGTGAAGGCGACCAACGTGGCTGTCGACCGCCTCGCCCCGCCCGTCGCGAGCCGCCTGCGCGGCGGGATACCGTTTTCGGGGCTCGCCGATGCGTTGCGCCGGGTCGACGAGATGCGCTCCAGCACGCAGACCACGGCGTCGCCGTCTCCCACAGCCACGCCGTCACCTTAGAGGATCGCCATGCCCAGATCGTCGCGATGGACAGCGTTCGCCGCGATGCCGCGGCGCAACACCGAGCTGCTGCTCCTTCTGGCCGTTGCTCCCGTCGTACTGCTCGTCTTCGCGCTGGTCCGCGGGGCCACCGGCGCTCCGCTGACGCCCTCCGACCTGTTCGTCCCGGCGGGTTTGCTCGTCGCGTTCGCGGCCGGGCACGTCGCGACCAGGCGCTACGCCCCGGGAGCCGATCCAGCGCTCCTTCCGGTGGCGGCGCTCCTTTCGGGCATCGGGCTGGCCGTGATCACTCGGCTCGACGCGGGCGGGCGCGCTTCTCTCGCGTCGTCCCAGGTCATGTGGCTGCTCGTCGGTGTGGTTGCACTGGTCGCCACTCTCGCTGTGGTCCCCTCGCTCGAGAGGCTCGGCCGCTTCAAGTACTCGCTCATGCTCCTTGGGCTGGTCCTCTTGCTGCTTCCCGCGGTGGTCGGGCGCGAGATCAACGGCGCGAAGCTGTGGCTGCGCGTCGGCGGCTACTCGTTCCAACCCGCCGAGATAGCCAAGGTGCTGATCGTGCTGTTCCTTGCGGCCTACCTCTCCGAGAACCGGGAGGTGCTCACGGTCTCGACCAAGCGGGTCGTGGGGCTGTGGGTACCCCCCGCGAGGCGGCTCGGCCCGCTCCTGGCCATGTGGGCGATCTCGCTCGTCGTTCTCATCGCCGAGAAGGACCTGGGGTCCAGCCTGCTGTTCTTCGGGATCTTCCTCGTCATGGTCTACGTGGCGACGGGACGCCCCGCATACGTGCTGGCGGGTGTCCTCTTGTTCACGGTCGGCGCCGTGGGCGCCTACTTCGCGTTCGCGTACGTGCGCACGCGCGTCGGGATATGGCTCCACCCGTTCGCGGACCCGCAGGGCAAGGGCTACCAGCTGGTCCAATCGCTGTTCGCGCTCGGCGCGGGCGGCATCACCGGCACGGGGCTCGGCCGGGGGCTTCCCGACCGGATCCCGTTCGTGGCGACGGACTTCATCTTCTCGGCGATCGGCGAGGAGCTCGGTCTTTTCGGCGGCGTCGCCGTCATCACCGCGTATCTGGTGCTGTGCGTGCGCGGTCTCGCCACGGCCGTGCGTGCACGCTCGGACATGGCCGCCATGACGGCCGCCGGCCTTGTCGCTTCGCTCGGACTCCAGACGTTCGTGATCGTGGGCGGCGTCACGCGCCTCATACCGCTCACGGGCATCACCCTCCCGTTCGTGAGCTACGGCGGCTCGTCCATCGTGTCCAACTTCATCCTGCTCGGCCTTCTCATGCGGGCAGGGGACGATGCGCCCGAGGATGGCGCGGAACCCATCTCGAGCGGGAATACGGGGACGCTCGGTCGATCCGCGCTGGCAGCGCGAATGACCCGCGTCGCATGGCTCGTCTCGGCCCTGGTCGCCGCGCTCGTGGTGAACCTCACCTGGATCCAGGTCATCGAGGCCGACGCGCTGGCCGCCAACCCGGCGAACACACGCGGGCTCGCAAAGGAACTGCGGGCCGAACGCGGTGCGATCCTGACGCGCGACGGCGTTGTTCTGGCCAGGTCGATCCCGTCGGGCGGGATCTTCCGCCGCACGTATCCCGCTGGCTCCCTGGCCGCTCACGTCGTCGGCTACTACAGCCCACGTTACGGCCGCGCCGGCATCGAGGCAGCGGAGAACGGCGCCCTGGCCGGGCACCGGGCGTTCGGCGACTTCCAGGCGGCCATGGACGAGGCGCTCGGTCGACCCGCGGCCGGCAGTGACGTCGTGCTTACCATCGACAGCCGCGTCCAGGTCGCCGCCGAAAGAGCGCTCGCCGGGCGCCGGGGAGCCTGCGTCGTCGTCGATCCGCGCACCGGGGCGATCCTCGCGCTGGCGTCGTCGCCCACGTACGAACCCGGCAGCGCGGACGCCCGGTGGGCCGAGCTGTCGAGCAGCGGCGCGGCGGCGTTGGTCGATCGCGCGATCGGAAGCCTCTACCCTCCGGGGTCGACGTTCAAGGTCGTCACGCTCACGGCCGCGCTCGTCAACGGGACAGCCTCACCCGGCACGGTCTACCCAGCCCCCGCGGTCATCGAGATCGGCGGGGGCAAGATCACCAACTTCGAGGCGTCGGGCTACGGCTCGGCCACGCTGGCCAAGGCGACGGCCTCGTCGATCAACACAGTCTACGCGCAGGTCGCGGACCAGCTGGGCCCCGTGCGCCTCGTCGCCCAGGCGCGAGCGTTCGGCCTCGACCGGCCAGTCCCGTTCGAGCTGAGTGTGCGCCCGTCTCTCATGCCCGCGCCGGAGTCGATGACGCGCTGGGAGACGGCATGGGCCGGTGTCGGCCAACCGGTGGGCGCCGGCGCGGTGAAGGGACCCGTCGTGACCCCGCTGGAGATGGCGCTGGTCGCCGCCGGGATCGGCAACGGCGGCGCGGTCATGGAGCCTCGACTGTTGGAGCGAGTGACGGACAGCTCCGGCCGCGCCACGCTGCCCGCCAAGCCGCCGGTCGTCTGGACGAAGGCCTGCGACCCCGCTGTCGCGGCGCTGGTACGCGATCTGATGGTAGAGGTGGTCAAGGCGGGCTCGGGCACGCGGGCGGCGATCAAGGGAGTGAGCGTCGCGGGCAAGACGGGCACCGCCGAGGTGGGTAAGGGCACACAGGCGCATGCCTGGTTCATAGCGTTCGCCCCCGCGGAAGCACCGACAGTGGCGATGGCCATCGTCCTGGAGAGCGCCGGCGTGGGAGGACAAGTGGCCGCGCCCGCCGCCAGACCGGTCCTGCAAGCCGCATTGGCGGCTCAGCGATGAGGCGGGAGTCAAGCACGGGCCGGGGCCCGTGCGATAGAATGGCCGGGATGACCTCCGCGCGTCCGGTGCTGCCGGGAGCGGCGCGGGGCCCGCACGGACTTGGGGGCATGGAGTGAACGACATGATGTTCGGCAACCGTTATCGGGCGATCGAGAAGATCGGCTCCGGCGGCATGGCGGACGTCTACAAGGCCATGGACGAAGTGCTCGGGCGCACCGTGGCCGTCAAGGTCATGCATGCGCACTACGCGGACGAGCCGACCTTCGTGGCTAGATTCCGCCACGAGGCGCAGGCGGCCGGCAACCTGTCCCACCCCAACATCGTCAACGTGTACGACTGGGGTCAGCAGGACGGCACGTACTACATCGTGATGGAGTACATCCGCGGGACCGAGTTCAAGGAGCTCATCCGCCAGCAGGGTCCCATCGACCCGCTGAAGGCGGCGGAATACGCGGCGCAGGTATGCGCCGCCTTGTCGGTAGCCCACGGATACGGGCTGGTGCACCGCGACATCAAGCCGCAGAACCTGGTCCTCATGGCCGACGGCACCGTCAAGGTCATGGATTTCGGTATCGCTCGAGCCGTCAACAGCACCATGACGCAGACCGGATCGGTGCTCGGCACCGCCCAGTACATCTCGCCCGAGCAGGCCCAGGGCCGGGAGCTCGGGCCCGCCACCGACCTGTACTCCCTCGGCATCGTCACGTACGAGATGACCACGGGTCGTCTTCCCTTCGAGGGCGACACCCCTGTCGCTGTCGCGCTCAAGCAGGTCAACGAGCACGCGGTTCCGCCTCGCCAGATCGACCCGGCGATCCCGCCCGCGGTCGAGGCGGTCATCCTGCGTGCCATGGAGAAGGACCCCGCTCGGCGCTATTCCTCCGCCGACGAGATGCGCGCGGACCTGCTCCGCGCGGCGCAGGGTCGAGCGGTGACGGCGACCCCGCGGGTCGACGACACGACGGTGATGCCGGCCGTCGAACGCGCGCAGAGGCTCAACGACGTGCGCCGCACCCCCGTCACCCAGCGCCGGGGCCTCGGCCCGGGGGTCTGGGCCGGAGTCGTCGTCCTGCTGTTGGTGCTCGGCGTGGTCGGCGCGTGGGCCCTCGGCCTGTTCGACGGCGGAGGGCGCGTGCCCGACGTCGCGAACATGCCCCTGGCGCAGGCGACGATGGCTCTCGAGAAGGCCGGGCTTGCGGTCGGCAACGTCGACACGAAGCCCGATGACAACGTCCCCAAAGACAACGTCATCTCGACGGATCCGGCCGTAGGGACCGCTGTGGCGAGGGGCCAGACAGTCGACCTGACGGTGAGCGGAGGCCCGGCGCCCGTGAAGGTGCCGCTCGTCATAGGCCTGACCGAGGACGACGCGATCGCCGCGCTCCAACAGGCCGGCCTCGAGGTCGAACTGCCCATCGTCCGCGAGTTCAACGCCAAGGCCGACCCGGGCACCGTGTACGAGCAGCAGCCTCTCGGCAACAGCACGGCTGCCAAGGGGACCAAGATCAAGTTGCTGGTGTCGAAGGGCACCGAGGCGGCGGCCGTGCCCTATGTGGTCGACAAGAAGAAGGCGGACGCGATAGCCGCGTTGCAGCAGGCCGGATTCACGGTGAAGTCGGCCGACCAGTCCAGCGCCAGCGTGGCGAAGGGCATCGTGATCGACCAGAAGCCTGCCGGCGGAGGCACCGCGCCCAAGGGGAGCGAGATCATCATCTACGTGTCGACCGGGCCCGAGATGGCCCTGGTACCCGACGTGACGACGATGACGGAGGCCGACGCGAAGGCCAAGCTGAACTCGGTGGGGCTCACCTGGGAGGTCAACACGGTCGCCGGATCGCCGCCCGACAAGGTCGGCAAGGTGACGGGGCAGGCCCCCGCGGCGGGGACGTCGGTGCCAAAGGGGCAGAAGGTCACGATCAGCGTCGGCGCCGCCTAGCCCGGATCTTTCATGAAGGTCTCGTAGCCGGTCCTGAAGGCCCGGATCCGCGCCCATCCCACAATATCGCATGTGCTGGGGCATCGCTGAGACCGTCCGAGGGCCGCGAAGCGGCCACGGGGGTCTGATCGGGTCACTTCCGCCTGTTTCAGGGCGCGCTGAAGCCTCGGCGTTGAAAGTTGTTGTGATTCCGGTCGCCTGCGTGCTGAGGTTGTGCGCTCAGCCCGCGGGCAGCGCTTGCAGCCGCGCGAACGCCGTGACCAACGTCTCGCCCCATGGCCACGAGCGCGACAGCCGCAGCGAGATCCCGCGCGCATGCCTCACGACCCTGCCCGCGACGTGCAGGAGCCGGTATCTCAGGCGCTTGGGCTCACAGTTGGCCAGCTCACTGCCTTGAAGCAGCAGCATCCTTGTCCAGGCCATGAGATCGCAGCCTGCAAGCGCGAGAGCCAGCCACGCCTCGTTCATGGGATATGAGCGAAACGGCAGGTTGCGAAGCCCGCTCGCCTTCCCGCAGCGTATCGAGTCCTCGATCGAGGCACGCGAGTGGTGCAGCGCCTCGAGGCGTGCGATGCGACCACCCCGCTGGTTGGTGAGAAGGACTTGGAAGCGGTGTCCGTCCACGTCCGTGAAGGAGAGCTGGGCTCCGGGGTGCGGGCGCTCACGGCGGCAGATCGCCCGGCTACCGGCCGGCCAGGCCGACAAGTCGAGGTCGAGTTCGGCCACCCATGCGCCGTCGCGGGGCTCTCCGTGAGAATCCGTCGCCGCTATCCAGGCGTCCTCGGCCACGGCCAGGCATGCCTCGCGCACACTCTCGGTGAGATCGAAGCCGACCGAGAAGGACAGGCCACGCGCCACCACCGCATCCAGAAACGCGTGGGTGGCACCGGCCGAGTCGCATCTCACGAGCACTCCGGGACCCGCGGCGCCCACGGGCAGCTGGGCGAGAGCGAGGTCGAGCACCTCGATATGATCCGCCGCTGTGTTGGAGCCGGCGTTGCCGGGGCGAAGTATGCCCGCGAGTGCCTCTCCCGTGGCGGCCAGAAAGCACAGCAGCGGGTGGAAGCCGAAGCCTCTCTTGTAGGTGCCGGCGGCACCCTCCTTCTCCGAGTGGGCACAGATGAGCGTGGCGTCGATGTCGAGGATGATGCGCTTCGGAGCACCGATGAGGGCCCACACGCGAGCGCGGGCTGCTGCGAGCGAGCCGCGCACGTGTGCGAGTGCACCTGCATCCAGGCGCTCGAGCGCCCGGTATGCCGTGGCGTCCGAGGCGACCTGTCCGAAGAGCACCTCTTGATCTCGCAAGGCGCCCAGGTCGGTGAGAGCGTCCCCGCCGTCGGCGATCATCACGGCGATGTCGCGAACGATGCGACCGGGGTCGTGACGCACGCTTCGGGAGTGGACGGCCAGGCCGCGTACGAGGCTCTCCGTCAGCCCGATCGCGTCGCTAAGACCGGCGAGAAGGGCGGTGCCGGCGCGAGAAGTCAGGCCCGAGATGTCGCGAGATACTTTGATGCGGGACAGCTGCGTGGTAGCGTTCACCTTGACGGTGTTCCTTTCTTGCGGGGTCATGGGGGTGTCGCAATTCCCATTATCCCAGCTCAGAGGTGCACCGTCGCCTGTTTCAGGAACAAATCTCAGAGACCTTCATGAAAGATCCGGGCTAGCCTCGATTCTCCACGAAGCAATCGAGATTTCTGCTTGAAATAGAAGACGGTGACCCTCTGAGCTGGGATAATGGTAGTTACGACACAGCCAAAGTCCCCGCAAGAAAGGTCACCGTACAAGTGAAAGTTACCACG
>JANYAK010000032.1 GCA_025361335.1 Coriobacteriia bacterium | reverse complement strand
GGCTCCATCCCGAGGAACGAGGCCAGCCACTCGTCGCCGGGAAGGCCCAGCACGGTCGCGGGGTCACCTTCCGACACGATCCGCCCGTCACGCATGACGCCGATGGTGTCGGCGACCACTCGCGCTTCGTCCTGGTCGTGCGTCACGTACAGCGCGGTGACGTGCTCGCCGGCGAGGATCCTCGCGAACTCCACCGTGAGGCTCTGCTTGAGCAGAGGGTCCATATACGAGAGAGGCTCGTCGAGCAGGAGAAGGCGGGGCTGCAGCACGATCGCCCGGGCGAGGGCCACCCTCTGAGCCTCTCCTCCGGACAGAGTGAGAGCCGATCGATCCTCCCAGCCCGAGAGGCCGACGCGCCCCAACGCCTCGGTGACGCGGACTCGCCTCTCGTCGACCTGGATGCCTCGCAGGCGGAGACCGTAGCCTACGTTGTCGCCGACGGTGCCGCGCAGCAGATACGGCTTCTGGAACACGGCAGCGATGGTGCGGCGCACGGCCAGGTCGCGCCGGCTGGCAGGCCGCCCTTCGTAGAGGACGCGCCCCGATGTCGGCCGCTCGAGCAGGCCGAGCACGCGCAGCAGCGTCGACTTCCCCGCGCCTGAGGCGCCCAGAAGGGCGTATGTGCGGCCGGCGGGCAGCTCCACCTCGCCCACATCCAGGACCGTTCGGCCGCGGTGCACGACCCGCAGCCCTTCGCCGCGGATCACCGGGGGTGCCCCCGCGATGGGCGGCTGGAGGGTGCGGGTCTCAGCGCTCATAGCCGACTCCCGCATTCTGCAGGGTGGTGAGCGCGGCGTTGACCGCCAGCGCGATGCCGATGAGCACCATCGCCCACGCCATCGCGAGCCCGAACTCGCCGCGTCCCACGTGGAACATGATGGCCGTGGTCATCACGCGGGTGGAGCCCTGGATGTTGCCGCCGATGATCGAGACCGCGCCCACCTCGGAGATGATGCCGCCGAACCCGGCGATGATCGCCGCCATCACGCCTCGGCGGGACTCCTTGAGCACCGCGAACGCCTCCTGCATGCGCGACGCGCCGAGGGCCCGCACCTGCAGACGCAGGTCGTGCGAGACGCTGGCTATCGCCGCGGTGGTCACCCCGGCGACGAGCGGGGCGGCGAGGATGACTTGCGCGATGACCATCGACTGCGGAGTGAACAGCAGCTCGAGTCCGCCCAGGGGTCCGCGGCGGGACAGCGCCATGTAGACGAACAGCCCCACGACGACGGGTGGGAAGCCCATGGCGGTGTTGACCAGAAGGATCAGGGCCCAGCGGCCGCCGAACCGGCTCATCCCGAGGGCGTAGCCGACGGGAACGCCTATGAGCGTCGCGATGGCGGCAGCCGAGCCCGACACCGCGAGCGACAGCCCGATGATCGACCACACATCGGGCGAACCGCCGAAGAGCAACCCGAGCCCGTCAACGACCGCGTTCCAGTAGACCACCATTGTCGGAACCGACCGCCCTTCCATCGAGCGCGGGGCCAACCCGCCGTCCACAGCCGCCTGTCGGCACCCGTGAGTCGAGTGTGCTAGCTCGTGGCGTTCGCGTTCGGAACGAAGATCTGCAGTCCGAACTTCGACACGCCGAACTCCCCGATCACCTTCTGGCCAGCGGGACCGACGATCCAGTCCTCGAACGCCCGGCCCCCCGCCTCGTTGCGGGCTCCCGGGATCAGGATGACGTGATACGGGTTGAACAGCTTCGTGTCACCCTCGGCCAGCAGGGTGATATCCGGGTTCTTGCCCTGGTTCGTCAGCCATGTCGCGCGGTCGACGAGCGTGTAACCCAGCTTCTCGTCGGCCATGCTCAGCGTCGCGCCCATGCCCTGACCGGTCGACACGTACCAGCTCTGGCCCTTCGGCGTCACGCCCGCCGATGTCCACAGCGACATCTCCTTGGTAGAGGTGCCGGAATTGTCGCCACGGGAGATGAACGGGGACTTCGAAGCCGCCATCTTGGTGAACGCGTCGACCGCGCTCGTGTCGCCCTTGATCTTGGCGGGGTCGGAGGAGGGGCCGACGACGATGAAGTCGTTGTACATGACCGGCTTGCGGTCGATGCCGAACCCCGCCGCGGTGAACGAAGCCTCGGCGGACGGGCTGTGCACGAGCAGGATGTCGGCGTCCTTGTTCTGGCCCAGTGTCAGAGCCTCGCCGCTGCCGACGGCGACGACCTTCACCTTGTAGGCCGGGTCCGCCTTCTCGAATGCCGGGATGAGCACGTCGAAGAGGCCCGAGTCCTGGGTCGACGTGGTCGACGCGAGGATGACGTCGGACGGCGGAGCGAGCGCCGCGGGCTGCCGACCTGTGGTCGCGGGCGGCGGCGAGCATGCTGCGAGGGTGACCGCGAGGAGAGTTGCGAGGACGAGGCCCGCCGCCCGCCGGAAGCCCGGCGGACCGAAGGATCGGCGCATATGGTTCTCCTTTCCAAACACGGGAGGCCGAGCGGTTTCCCACGCGACCCTGTCGTCCCGGTGATCGTGGCGAGCGCCTCTCGCGGTAGACCGATCCGGGATCGGAGATGCGCGCCGCAGCGCGCGTGAACGAGCATACACCCCGGCGGCGACGCTCAACAACGAGCCCGCCGGGCGGCCGCGCGGGTGCGTGTCACGAAGCGGAAAGACTGGCCCTGACGTGGGCGAGCAGGGCATCAGCCGAACGTCGCAGGCTGCCGCGGGGCGCGACCGTGTAGAACGGCCGGTCCACGGGGAACTGGGGGATCGGCACCTCGGCGATGGTCCCGAGTCTGAGAGCCTTGTCGGCCATCCAGCGGCTGACCACGCCCACCCCGAGGCCGCCTTCGACGGCGCTCACGATCGCCTCGCTCGTCCCCAACTCGATGACGACTCGGAGCTCCGCCGGATCGATCCCGCCGGACCGGAGGGTGTCCTCGAAGATCATGCGGGTGCCCGAACCCGGCTCGCGGACGATGAACGGTTCCTCCGCTATGTCGGAGAGGCTCAGGTCGGAGCGGCCGAGCAGATGGCTGTCCGGCGGGCACACGAGCAGGAGGCTGTCCGTCCCGACCGCCTCGTAAGCGACGCGGGCGCCGGGTATCTTCGCTCCGGTCATCCCGATGTGCGCCTCACCGGACTCGATGAGCCCGACGACCTCGGTGGTGTCGGTGACGTGGATCGAGACGCTGACGTCCTCGTGCGCCCTCAGGAAAGCGCCCAAGAGACGGGGCAGCACGTACTGCCCGGGTGTGGTCGAAGCCGCGAGGCGCAAGTGACCGCCGACCTTGGCGGCGAGACGCTCCACCTCCTCGCGGGCAGCCTCCAGCTCCCCCAGCACGGTCCGCGCATACGGAAGCAGGGCGCGGCCCGCCTCAGTCATCTCGATGCGGCGGTACCTCCGGTCGAGCAGCGTGACTCCGAGGTCCGCCTCGAGCCCCTGGATCTGCATGGTGACGGCGGGCTGGGACAGCCCCATGATGCGAGCCGCCTCCGAGAACGATCCGTGCTCGACCACGGCAACGAATGCCCTCAGCTGGATGACGTTCATCATGGGGAGCCTCCAAGGCGCGCCGGACATCGGACTGACTGATACCCGTATCGAAGATGATGATAGGACATCAAGAACCGTCCGTGTTTCGCGGTCGTCGTGGTCGGGGTATCGTAGTGAGAACCATTCTCACTCGGAGGTGATCGTGACCCGCGAAGGTGCCCGCGCTGGATCCACCCCGGAGCGACGGCCTTACGGGCGCGGCCGCACGACGGCGCAGCGTGAGGCGGTCGCACGCGCGAGCGACGCCATCGAAGGCGCGTTCGCCGTGGGGCGACTCGCCGTGGCGGTGCGCGACCTGGGAAGCGACGTGAGCACGGCGACGATCTACCGGGCGGTTGCGGCGCTCGTCGAGGCCGGTCACCTCGAACTCGTCGGAGATAGCGGGGGCCACGCGCTGTATGCGCGATGCACCGAGCCCGATCACCACCATCACATGGTGTGCACCGGATGCGGCTCTATGACACAAGCGCCCTGCCCCCTCGACGCCGCCGCGTTGCGCCGCGCGGCGGATGCCGGCTTCGTCGTCACTCATCACGACGCGACCGTCTACGGGCTGTGTCGGACGTGCAGCGCCGCCGGCGCGTGGAGCGAGGGCAGCTAGGGTGTCACACATCCACATCCCTGACGGCGTCTTGCCGCCGTGGCTCTGGGGACTCGGTCTCGTCGTCGCTCTCACGGCCGTCTGGATCGCCGCCACTGTGGCGAAGCGCGCCGACGTGTCCCGCAAGGTGCCTCTGCTCGGCATCGTCTCGGCGCTCGTGCTCGTCTCAATGTCGAGCGAGATCGTGCCCATCGCCTACCACATCAACCTGACCGTCGTGGCCGGCGTACTTCTCGGCCCGTGGCTCGGGATCATCGCCGCGTTCATCGTCGAGGTCGTCCTGGCGCTGCTGGGGCACGGGGGAGTGACGGTCATCGGCCTCAACACGCTCATGGTCGGGAGCGAGATGGTGATCGGATGGGCGCTCTTCCGACTGGGAGTGCGAGTCCTCGGCCGGCGGAGGGTACGCGTCGTCACGGTCGTGGTGACTATCGTGACGCTCGCGATCACGACCACGGCGCTGGTCGGGATCGTCGCGCTGGCGGGGGGCGGCGGCGCGGCGACGCGCGAGACGGGAGCCCTCGACCCCGCCAGCCTGAGGTTCCAAAACCCCTTCGGCGGCGGGGTGTTCTCCCTCAACGCCCTGCGAGGCGAGGCGCCGGCGCTGTCGGGCCATGCCGCGACGGAGCTGTCGGTCAAGCGGTTCGCGGCCGTCGTGTACACGCTCGGCCCCATCGGGTGGGTGATCGAGGCGCTGATACAGGCCGCTGTGCTGGGCTACGTGGCTCGCGTCCGGCCGACGCTCGTCTTCGGCGGGGCGCTGTCCCGCCGTCCCAGCCCGCTCCCGGTCCACGCGGAGGTCGACTGAGGTGGACATCCGGGCCATCGACCTGTCGGCGACAGCGGGGCGCTCGCGCCTCCACGGGGCGGCGGCCGGCGCGAAGCTGGCCTCCTTCGCCCTCGCGCTGACGGCCATCGTCGTCCAGCACAACGTCCTCGTCGTCGCGGCAGTCGGGCTCGGGATCGCGGCGCTAGCGGTCGCCTCGCGCCTCCCGTCACGGATGGTCTTCGGACTCGCGGCCTACCCCGGCATCTTCGCCGCGGTGTTCGCGTTCGCGGCCGCCCCGGATCCGCTGACGGGATCGCTGTTCGTCGCGAAGGCCGTCGGCGCCGCACTGTGCGCGGTCGTCCTCGTCTGCACGACGCCGTACCCGCAGGTATTCGCGCCTGTCCAGCGGATCGTCCCCGAGGTCGTCGGCGACGCGATGCTCATGACGTACCGCTCGCTGTTCATCCTGGCGGAGAAGCTCGACAGGCTCCGCGTTGCGGTCCGATTGCGCTCCGGGCTCGGACGTCGCCATCCTCTGCTGGCAGCACGCGCGACGGCGGCTGCCCTGGGAGGACTCGTCCTGTACGCGCTCGACCTGTCCCAGCGCGAGTACGACATCATGCGTCTGCGTGGATACGAGGGCCGGCTTCGGATCACGATCCCTCCCTCCCGCGAGCCCGCTTTCGACGCGGCGCTCGTCTTGGGAGCGGCGGCCGTGCTCGCGGTCGCGGTCTGGTTCCGCCTCGCCGGGGCGGGACTCACTCCGTACTCGTGGCTTCCCGCCACCCTCGGCCTGCTGGCTCTGTTCGCCGCCGTCTCTTGGAGGGTGACCCGACGATGACCGCACCCCTCGCCTACCCCGCGACCGGGCACGACCACGCACACACGTACGGGTGCGACACGGTCGTGCGCGTGTCGTGCGTCAAGCACTCGTATGAGGACGGCACGCAGGTCGACCTGTGCGGTCTCGAGTTCACCGCGGACAGGGGCAGCCGCGTCGCGATACTGGGACCGAACGGATCGGGCAAGACGACGATGCTGTTCCACATCCTCGGACTCCTGACGCCACAGGAGGGTGAGGTGTCGGTGCTGGGCGTCGATCCGGCCCGCGATTGGCCCTCCATCCGCCGGCGCGTCGGGGTGGTCCTCCAGAACGTCGACGAGCAGCTGATCTCCCCGACGGTCTTTGACGACGTGGCGTTCTCACCGAGGCAGTACGGCCTACCCGAGGCGGAGGCCCGGAGGCTGGCAGAAGCCGCGCTCGACCTTCTGGGGATCGCAGGGTTGGCCGCGCGCGTCCCGCACAACCTGTCCGGGGGCGAGAAGCGCAAGGTCGCTCTGGCGGGAGCGCTCGTGATGGAGCCCGAGCTTCTCGTCCTCGACGAGCCGTTCGAGGGTCTCGACCCCGCATCGCGGGCGGACCTTCTCGGCCTTCTGCTCCGGCTGACCGAGGAACGCAGGCTCACGACCGTGATGTCGACGCACGACATCGACACGGTGCCCGAATTCGCCGACTTTGCCTACGTACTGCAGCCCGGCGGCCGCATCGCGCTCAAGGGCACGCCCGCCGAGGTCTTCGAGCAGGCCGAGGCGATGGCCCGCAGCAACATCCGCCCGCCGGTTCTGGCCGAGCTCTTCGCTCGCCTGCGCGACGCGGATCCGTCGGCCCCACACGCTGCGCTGACCATCGACGATGCCGTGGAGGCGCTCGGTCGATGGAAGTGCGGCTGACGAGAAGCTCAGGCGCCCTTGACGGCCCGCGCGAACCCGCGGCCCCACTCGAACGCCGCGGCAAGATCGTCCGCTGTCGGCCGGAACTTCTGAGTGTAGGGCGAGCCGATCATCTGAAAGCCGATCTCGGTCATGCGGGCGCCGATCTGCTCCACTGCGCCGCCGCTCCATCCGTAGCTGCCGAAGGCGCCCCCCATCCGTCCCGACGGCTTGAGGCCGGCGAGCCACTGCAGATAGCCCGCGACACGGAACAGCATCGCCCGATGCAGGGTCGGCGAGCCCAGTAGCAGTCCCTTCGCGTCCAACAGCTCGTGCGTGATGGTGGCGATCGGACTGACCGCGAGATCGTGCAGCGAGACCTCGACGCCCTCGGCGGCGATGCCGTCGGCGATGCGCGACGCCAGCTCGTCCGTCGAGCCCCACATGGTGGCGTAGGCGACGACCACCTTGTCGCGCATGGTGTTCGACGTCCAGCTCCCGTACGCCTCGATCGCGCGCCCGAGCGCGTCGCCGCGCCAGATGACCCCGTGGGACGGCGCGACCACCGTCGGCGCCCAGCCCACCTCGCCGATCTTCGCGACGGCTTTGGCTACCGGAGTGCTCAATCCCATGAGGATGTTCGCGTAGTAGATGCCGAGCTCCTCGAGGGCCAGATCGACACCGACTTCGTCGGCGAAACGCTGGGCCGACGCCATGTGCTGCCCGAATGCGTCGTTCGGCATCAGGGTCGTGACCTCGGGGCAGTAGGTGAACATCGAGTCGGGCCAGTGCACCATCGACACGGGCAGGAATCGCAGGGTGCGCCCGCCCAGATCGATGCTGTCGTCCGCACCCACGGGCTCCACGACCAGACCGTCGTGATAGTCCGCGACGCCACGGACACCGGCCGTCGAGGCCACGACGCGCGCCTTAGGCATCGCCGCCATCACGGCCGGCAGACCGCTGTTGTGGTCGGGCTCGACATGGTTCACGACGATGACATCCACCAGGGCGGGATCGACGACCTCCGCCACGCGAGAGAGGAGCTCGCCGACGAAAGGCGCCTTCACCGTGTCCACGAGAGCGATCTTGTCCGTGCCCGCGACCAGGTACGCGTTGTACGTCGTGCCGCGCGGGGTCTCGTAGCCGTGGAAGTCGCGCAGGTTCCAGTCGATGGCGCCGACCCAATGGATGCCGTCGGACACGGGGATGGCTCGCATGGCGACCTCACTTCACGGAGACGAGATGTGACGTACCTCGAACATACCCGCTCGCGGCCCGGCTGGTCGCCCTTCCGCCACAGACAGTCAGGTCAGGCGTGCGGGCCGAGCAAGACTACGAACTGCGCCTCACGAAGAAATCCGCCATGGACGCCAGAAGGTCGCGAGCGCGGCTCTTCGGAACCGCGGCGAACAGCGAGTCCTTCGCCTGGTGGATGAGATCGAGGGAGTGGGCGCGGGCGAACTCGATGGAGCCTGCGCGCTCCATGATGGCGACCGCCTCCGCCTGCGCGGCGCTGTCCTTCGTTCGCGACGAGAGGATCTCTTGCAGGCGCGCTCGTTCTCCAGAGGTCCGCAGGGCGTGGATGGCGACCAAGGTCCTCTTCCCCTCGGCCACATCGGACCGGAAGTCCTTCTTCGTGGACTCCTTCGTCCCGACGAGGTTGAGCACATCGTCCTGGATCTGGAATGCGAGGCCGCTGGCCTGACCGAACATGCGCAGGGCCTCGATCTGTTCCTCCGTGCCGTCGCCGATGATCGCGCCGACCGCGAGCGGCACGCCGCCAGAGTAGAAGGCGGTCTTGTGGTTCGCCATGACGAGATAGTCCTCGATGCTCAAGTCGAACCGGTCGTCCCGGGCCCAACCGATGTCGAGCGCCTGGCCCTCGATCGTGCGCGTGGTCATCCCGACCAACTCGGCGAGGACGCGCAGCTTCATCGCGTCGTCGAGACCGGGGTCGTCCACGACCGTCCCGCACACGAGGGCAAGAGCGAGGTCACCCGCGTTGATGGCCAGCCCATCGCCTTCGATCACGTGCATGCAGGGCTCGTCGCGTCGGGTCAGGGAAGAGTCCTCAAGATCGTCGTGGATCAGGGCCGCTGTGTGGAAGTGCTCGATGGCCGCGGCCGACGGCCACGCCTTCTTCGGGTCCCCCCCGACCGCTTCGCATCCCAGAAGGCAGATCAGGGGCCTGTGGCGCTTCCCCGCGTTGTCGGAGAACTTCCGCAGCGGCGCATACAGATACCGGTTCATGTCCGGGTGCACGCCGTTGGAGAAGAACGTCGAAAGGTAGCGGTCGAACACCTTGCCGCTGCTCTTCAGATAGAGTTCGAAGCCCGTCATCGACTCTCCGCCTCGAGACCTTCCAGGCCATGCCGACCCGGCCTGTCACCAGTTCCTCGCGCATCCCGCCCGCGACTGGGCGGAAGAACCCCCTCAGCCGCGATGACCCTTCTCCAGGAAGATGCCATCGGGTGTGAACCGGCGCCGGTAGGAGAGTAGCACGGCGCCCGTCGAGCCGAGGACGTCGGCCGTCGCCACCATCATCATCACGACGATCTGGTACGGCGCGGCCACGAGCGGATCGACACCGGCAAGGACCTGACCGGCCATCATACCGGGGATGAACACGATCCCGACCGCCGCCAGCGTGTTGATCCCCGGGATCAGCCCGGTCCGCAACGCGGTCCGTACGGAGGGATGCGCGGCCTCCCACGGGGTCGCCCCGAGCGCGGTGAGGGCGAGGATCTCGCCCGACCGCGCATCGAGATCCGCGAAGACCCTCTCGAGGGCGAGCGCGATGCCGCTCATGGAGTTCCCGATGACCATCCCGCCGATCGGGATGACGTATTGGGCGCGCCACCACGGATCGACGCCCACCACGAGCCCGGTGACCGCGAAGGTGATGGTGATCCCGACGATGGCCATGGACAGCAGCGTGGATCCGAACAGGCCGGGTGGGGCATCGGGCGAGCGCTTCAGGATGATCCGGGTGGCCGCGACCAGCATCACGCCCAGTATCGCGAGCACCACCAGAGGGGCGTCGGAGCGGAAGACCCAGCGCAGCACGAAGCCGAGCGCGAGGAGTTGTACATAGGTGCGCAGTGTCGCGATCGCGAGATCCTTGGCCACGCCAAGATGCAGCAGCAGCGTGATGCCTCCGGTGACGATGATGAACGCGGATGCCAGCGCCAGCTGCGGCCAACCGATCGCGACGACGCCGCCGACAGCCTCAGTCACGCCCGGTCACCTCGGTGAGCCGACCGTCGGCCAGCCGCATCCTGCGATCCGCGTTCGCGTCGACGCGCGCATGCCGCACGCGGACCACGGCGCCGCCGCTGCCGACGAAGCGGGCGGTCATGCTCGCGACCTGCTTGGCGCTCTCGTCATCCAAGCTGGCGTCGGGTTCGTCGAGCAGGACGCACGCGGGAGCAGTCAGCACCACGCGCAGGAGCGCGACCCGAGCGGCCTGGCCGACAGACAACCGGGCGGCGGCGCGATCCAGCCCGATCCCGTCGAGGCCGACTCCGTCCAACGCGGCGCGCAACTCACCCTCGGAAGGCGGTGTCACGCCGCTTCGGATCCGAAGCGTCCACGGCTGAACAAGGTTCGAGTGGACCGTTCCTGGGGCGAGCAGGGCACGCTGAGGCAGATACGCAACGCGGGACCGCCACATTCTCGGGTCGACCTCGGCCGCGATCACATCATCCAAGTACAGCTCGCCTGTAACGTCGGGAAGCAAGCGAGCCAGCGCGAGAAGGAGCGTGGTCTTGCCTGATCCCGACGGGCCCGAGACGTCGGTGAGGGTTCCTGCGGCCACGTCCAGGTCGAGGTCGGCGAACACGGCGGCCGAGGCGGCGTCGGACGGACGTGTGGCGGTCAATCCGCGTGCGCGAAGGAGCAAACTCATCTCCCAAGACATCGTGGTGGTCGTCGCCTCATGCTAGCGCGGGCGACCGCCCCGCGAAACCCGTTGCGCTCGGGGGATCACCGCTCCTACGGAGCGATGTAGTAGTTGATGCCCTCGTAGTTGTACGTCCGCCAGAGGTCCCGCTGCACCATCACGCTCTCGTCCGGGTTCGCGGTGTAGAAGTGGACGCCCTGCTTGAACTTGAAGAAGCGGAACACGGGTATGGCCCCGTCGGCCGC
>JANYAK010000031.1 GCA_025361335.1 Coriobacteriia bacterium | reverse complement strand
CCCCCCCCCCCCCCCCCCCGGCCCCGGATGCTTCTCGTCTCCGGCCTGGTGAGGCCGGCACTGCGGCGAAGCTACTCGGACTTCTCCTCGGCCTCGACGGGCGCGGCCTCTTCAGGCTCGGCCTCGACGGGCGCGGCCTCTTCAGGCACTTCAGCCTCAGCAGGCGCGGCCTCCTCGGCTTCCTCGGCCTCGGTCACGACCGCTTCGGCCTCGTCGATCGCCTCGACAGCCTCCTGCGCCGCTTCCTCAGCGGCGACCTCGGCCTCGACGGCGTCGATGATGGCCTCCTCGGCGACGGCTTCCGCCACCTCGGCCTCCTTCTCGGCCTCGAGCGCGACCTCGACCGCTTCGACGTCCTCGACGGCCGCCTCTTCGGCAACCTCAGCGACGACCTCGGCGATCAGCGCTTCGACAACCGCCACGTCGGCGGTCTCCGCGGCGATGTCGGCCTCGTCGGCCTCGACCTCGGCGACGTCGACCGCGTGAACGGCTTCCTCGACAGCGTCGGTCACGGCCTCATCGACATCGTCGCCCTCCTCGCCCTCCATGCCCTCCATGGCGTCGGGCAGTCCGAGGTCGGTGTTGGCCGCGCGGACGGACAGCGAGATGCGGCGGCGGTCCAAGTCGACATCCATGACCTTGACGTGGACTTCCAGGCCGACCGACACGACGTCCTCGGGCTTCTCCACATGGCCCTTGGCCATCTCGGAGATGTGCACCAGGCCCTCGATGCCGTCGCCGATCTCGACGAAGGCCCCGAACGGCACCAGCTTCGTGACCTTGCCCTCGAGCAGCGATCCCACGGGGAACTGCTTGACGAGCTGCTTCCACGGGTCGTCCTGGGTCTGCTTCAGACCGAGAGAGATACGCTCGCGGCTCATGTCGACGTCGAGCACCATGACCTCGACCTTGTCGCCGACCTGAGCGACCTCGGACGGGTGGTTGACGTGGCTCCACGACAGCTCGGAGATGTGGACCAGGCCGTCGATGCCGCCCAAGTCCACGAACGCGCCGAAGTCCACGATGCTGCTGACGACACCCGGCAGGATCTGGCCCTTCTGGAGCTTGCCGAGGATGTCCTGACGCTCGTGCTTGCGGCCCTCTTCGAGGACGACGCGGCGCGACAGGACGACGTTGTTGCGGTTGCGGTCCATCTCGATGACGCGGCACTCAAGGCGGGTGCCTGTGAACGTCGCGAGGTCCTTCACGCGGCGAAGGTCCACCAGCGACGCCGGCAGGAAGCCGCGCAGGCCGATGTCCAAGATGAGACCGCCCTTGACGACCTCGATGACCTCGCCCTCGACGTTCTCGCCCGAGGCGAACTTCTCCTCGACCTTGACCCACGAGCGCTCGTACTCGGCGCGCTTCTTGGAAAGGATCAGGCGGCCGTCCTTGTCCTCCTTCTGGAGAACGAGGGCCTCGATCTGGTCACCGATCTGAACGATGTCGCCCGGGTCGGCATCCTTGCGGATGGACAGTTCGCGGGCGGGGATGACGCCTTCCGACTTGTAGCCGATGTCGAGCAGGACCTCGTCCCGCTCGACGCTGACGACGGTACCGGTGACCAGGTCGCCGTCGTCGAAGTCGGTGATCGTGCCATCGATGAGGGCGTGCATCTCCTCGTCGGTGTAGAGCTTGTCGTCTACGACGCTCTGTTCTTCTTGCTCGTCCATGTCGGACATTGCTGCGGCCCCTTCCTTCTTCGTTCCGGGGCCCCGATGCTCATGTAGTCTCGGTCGCTGCGTTGCCGGGTCGATCGTCTCGGTTGCTGGCCATCCGTACACATGTGTCTCGGGGGCTGACATTCCTGGCGCTCAGGCGTGTGCCTGATGAGCCGGGTGAAAACTATATACCGCGAACGCTCCCCGCGCCAGACGTCTCTGACCGGGGCATCTACATCCCGCAGGCGGCACGCCTGTTGCTCGTAGGAGCGCCTCACGGGAAACGACACGAACGGAGACCCGTCATGTCACAACATCCGGCATCGGCAGCAGCCCCGCCGCCTCTGGACTCTTCCGCCCCGACCGACGTCCGCACGGCCACGTTCGCCCTCGGTTGATTCTGGGGACCCGACTCCCGGTTCGGGAGCCTTCCCGGCGTCGTGCGCACCCGCGTCGGCTATGCCGGAGGAACGACGGCCGACCCCACATACCACTCACTGGGCGACCATACGGAGAGCGTGGAGGTCGACTACGACCCCGCCGCGCTGAGCTACGACGACCTGCTCGGCGTGTTCTGGGCCGCACACGACCCGCGGGGATCCGAGGCGTCGAGGCAGTACCGCTCGGCGATCTTGTATCGCACGGATGAGGAGCGGTCGGCGGCCGAGGCGTCGAGAAGCGCGATCGAGCGCTCCATCGGCCCCGTATCCACCGCCATCGAGCCCCTGACGCGGTTCTACCGCGCCGAGGACTACCACCAGAAGTATCGCCTGCGCGGCCGGCGCGAGCTGGCCGACGAGTTCTCGATCATGTACCCGCACGACAGCGACTTCGTGGACTCGACGGCGGCCGCACGCGTGAACGGCTGGCTGGCGGGGTACGGAGAACTCAAAGACGTCGAGGCCGAAGCGCCGCTGACCGGGCTGTCCTCCGAGGCGCAGGCCGGACTGATCGCCAGGTTCGCCAGACCGCACGGTCTGCTGTCGTTCCTGAGATGAGTCCCGCTAGCCGCGAGTTTGGCCGAGAGCCCGGATAAGAGAGGATACGCATATGAGCTACCAGATCGAGCACACCGACGCTGAGTGGCGCACGCTCCTCGGTCCCGACAGGTATCGTGTCCTGCGACGCGCGGGAACCGAGCCACCGTTCAACAATGAGTACTGGGACACGCACGACCCCGGACTGTACCTTTGCGGGGGATGCGGCGCGATCCTGTTCGACGCGGCCGACAAGTTCGACTCTGGGACCGGATGGCCGAGCTTCACGCGACCCGTCGAGCCCGCCCGCGTCGAGGAGCACACGGACGCGTCGCTGGGTTCCGTGCGCACCGAGGTGGTGTGCGCGCGATGCGGGAGTCATCTCGGGCACGTGTTCCCGGATGGTCCCCCGCCGACGAGCCTGCGCTACTGCATGAACTCGCTCGCGCTGACCTTCATGCCCGCCGAGGGCTAGCGTAGTCGCCGCCTGTCGGACGGCCTCATCAACGAACCCGCGTCCCTGAGTCCGAGCGTCGCGGGGGAGCGCAACGAGGGCCCTACTTGGCGCTCGCCCAGTCCGTCCCCCACGACACGTGGGCATCGATCGGCACGCTGAGCTTCGCCACGCTCTCCATGGTGGCCCTCACCACGGAGGCGAGCGTGTCGACCTCTTCGGCCGGCGCCTCGAACACCAGTTCGTCGTGCACCTGAAGCACCATCCGCGCGGCGAGATGCCGGCTGCGCAGAGTCGCGTCCACGGCGACCATCGCGAGCTTCATGATGTCGGCGGCGGTCCCTTGCATGGGGTGGTTCATCGCCGTCCGCTCGCCGAAGGACCGCAAATTGTGGTTTGAGGAGCGTAGCTCCGGGATCCAGCGGCGGCGTCCGTACAGCGTCACCGCGTAGCCCCGCGAGTGCGCCTCGGTGACGGTGGAGTCGAGGTAGGTGCGCACGCCGGGATAGGCGCCGAAGTACCGGTCGATCATGGACTGGGCGTCCGCGCGTGGGATCTTGAGGGACTCGGACAGCCCGTGGGCGGAGATGCCGTACACGATGCCGAAGTTGACCGCCTTGGCGCGACGCCGGCGCTCGGGGGTGACCTCGTCGTGCGGCACGCCGAACACGCGCGCCGCGGTCTCCGTGTGGAAGTCCTCTCCCGACGTGAACGCGTCGATGAGCCCTGCGTCCTGGGAGAGGTGCGCCAGTATCCGCAGCTCGATCTGGCTGTAGTCCGCCGACACGAGCACATCGCCGTCTCGCGACGGGATGAACGCGGCGCGGATGCGCTGGCCCAGCGGGGTGCGCACCGGGATGTTCTGCAGGTTCGGGTTGCTGGACGACAGCCGCCCGGTGGCCGCCACCGTCTGATTGAACGTCGTGTGCAGGCGCCCGTCCTCCTTCACGAGTCGCGGGAGCGAGTCGACGTATGTGGACTTCAGCTTGGTCATCTCGCGGTACTCGACGACCTTCTCGGCGATAGGATGCGCGGGTGCCAGAGACGACAGCACCTGGGCGTCGGTCGAGTACCCGGTCTTGGTGCGCTTCCCCGTCGGCAGGTTGAGCTTCTCGAACAGCACCTCGCCGAGCTGCTTGGGTGAATCGATGTTGAACTCGACCCCGGCAAGCTCGTGAATGTCGGCCCGGAGGCGCTCGATCCGGCTCCCCAGCTCCTCCGCAAGCCCGGCCAGCACGCTCGTGTCGACCCGCAGTCCGGCATCCTCCATGCGCGCCAGCACCGGAACGAGCGCGATCTCGCAGCGCTCGTAGCAGTCGAGGGCGCCCTCGCTGACGAGGCGCTCTCGAAGGCGGGGGGCCAGCACGAAGGCCGCCTGCGCGCGGAGGGCCATGCTCGCGTCGGGCTCCGGGCACGCGGGGAGAGGTTGCCCGAACGCCTCGCGATACAGCACGCCGACGTCGTAGCTGGAGCGGTTCGATTCGAGCACGTACGCCGCCAGGCCGGTGTCGAAGGTCCGGGCCGGGTCCCACACGTCCAGGAAGCGGTCGATGCCGGCCCCCGCCGCGCCCGACGGCGCGAATCGCTGGACCAGCGCCTTGATGTCGCTCGATACCAGAGTGCCCTTCTGGAGGATGTCGACCAGAGCATCCGCCGCCCGCGCCGCCTCCACGACAAGGACCTCTCCTGAAGGCAGCGCAACGGCGAGATCCTCGCACGGGAACAGGTTGTCGTGACCGTGGTCGACGTCGACGGCCATGCTGACGCCTCGGTCGAGCTCCTCGCGCAGACGGGCGAATGCGGGAGCCCCCGACACGACAGGCCAGGCCTGCGCCTCTCCGGTCTCGGCGGCGCAGCCCAGCGATTCCGCCAACCTGCCGACGGACGCGTCGCTGCCGGCCCGATCCGGTGACTCCGCGCGGGGATCCACGGTGGCGGTCGCGGCATCGTGCGTTGACGAATCACGGGAGTCGGCCGACCTGCGGCCGACCGCCAGCACCCTTTCGACCAGCGAGACGATGCGCAGGTCTCGAAACGCCGTCGCGACGGCCTCCGGGTCGATCTCCCCCCACTTAGGGGTCTCGAAGTCGAGCTCGAAGGGCACGTCGCAGCGGATGGTCGCCACGAGCCTGCTCGCTCGGGCCTCGTCCAGGTTCGCGCGGAGGCTCTCGCCCACCTTGCCGGGGACCTCGTCCGCATGGGCTGCCACTCCATCGAACGATCCGTACTGCTGGATGAGCCTGGCCGCGGTCTTCTCGCCGATGCCGGGGACGCCCGGGATGTTGTCCGACGTGTCGCCCTTGAGGCCCAAGTAGTCGGCGACCTGCGCGGGCGTCACACCCAGGCGCAGCTCCACCGCGGCCGGATCGTAGACCTTGATGTCGTTGATGCCCTGGCCCGGGCTGACGACGTGGACGCGATCGGTGACCAGCTGCAGCGCGTCCTTGTCGCCGGTGAACAGCAGGACCTTCATCCCGGCGGCCGCACCACGCTGCGCCATGGCGCCCAGGATGTCGTCGCCCTCCCACCCCTCGACCTCGACCACGGGGACGCGCATCGCCTCGAGCAGGCCCTTCACCATCCCGAACTGAGGCCGAAGTTCACTGGGCGTGGGCGGACGGTGGACCTTGTAGCATGCCAGCGCCTCGGTCCGAAACGCCGGCCGACCCTTGTCGAACGCGACGATCACCGTGTCGGGCGAGAACTGATCGGCCAGCTTGAGCAGCATCGAGATGAACCCGTACGCGGCGTTCGTGGGGCGCCCGTCAGCGGCCGTCATGGTGGTGGGCAGCGCGTGGAACGCCCGGTGCAGCAGGCTGTTCCCGTCGATCACGGCAAGGACGCGCTCGGGCATCTCTCTATCCCCGCCAGTGGTAGCCGACGTTGCGCACGGTCTCCAGGCGGTCCGCAAGCTCGCCGCCGATCTTCGAGCGTATGCGCCTGATGTGCACGTCGACGGTGCGCGACCCTCCGTAGTAGTCGGTCCCCCACACGCGGCGCAGCAGCACCTCACGGCTGTACGCGCGGTTCGGATGCGTCACGAGGAACGTGAACAAGGCGTACTCCATGTAGGTGAAATCGACCGGTTCTCCGTCGATGTGCGCCTGATACGTCGCGAGGTTGACGGTGAGCCTCCCCACGCGCACCAGCTCCTGGGACGTGGCTTCCTCGCCCGGCCACACCAGCGCGCGCACGCGGGCGGCCATCTCTTCCGATGTCGCCCCCCGCACCAGGAAGTCGCCCCTCAAGCGGGCGGGCAAGCGCAGGGAGCCGAGCGCCTCGGGCTCGATTATGAGCAGGAGGGCGACCCCTTCGCCGCCGGTCGCGGCGTTCTCCACGGCTTGGGCCAGGACGTCCGGCGTGCGTCCGCCGTCGAGGACGACGAGGTCGCACTCGTCCTCGGCCAGCCGCGCGGTGATGTCGCTGGGGCGCGCCTCGATCATCGACACGTCGAGGGGCGTGAGGGCCTGGCGCATCCATGCGAGTGTGTGGACGTCGTCACTGACGAGCAATGCTCTTCTCATGTGCATGATTCTACCGCTCCCTCCCCGCGTCGGACGCGAGGGCCTCACAGACGCAACGGCGCCGGGCGAGAGTGCCTCGCCCGGCGCCGTTGCCGTTCAAGCCGTCAGCGGCCAAGTCCGCCGCCACGGGCTAGATGTTCGGCAAGTAGCGCTGCAGCTCCCACTCGGTGACCTGCAGGCGGTACTCGTCCCACTCGGCGCGCTTGTTCTTCACGTAGAACGAGTGGATGTGCTCGCCAAGGACATCCTTCATGAGCTGGGACGCCTCGAACTTGTCGATCGCCTCGCCCAGAGTGCCCGGCAGCGTCTTGATGCCGGCCGCCTCGAGCTCCTCGTCGCTCATGTGGAAGATGTTGTTCGTGGCCTCGGGAGCCAGGGGCAGCTCCTCCTCGATGCCCTTGAGACCGGCACCGAGCATGCAGGCGAAGGCGAGGTACGGGTTGGCCGACGGGTCCGGGCTGCGCAGCTCGAGGCGCGTCGCGTTCTCCTTGCCGGGCTTGTACATCGGGACGCGAACCAGGGCGCTTCTGTTGCGGCGGGCCCATGCGATGTAGACGGGAGCCTCGTAGCCGGGGACCAGGCGCTTGTACGAGTTCACGAGCGGGTTGGTCACGGCGCAGAACTCGGGCGCGTACTTCAGCAGGCCGGCGATATAGTGCTTCGCGAGCGTGCTGAGGTTGAAGCCCTCCGGGTCGTTCGCATCGAAGAACGCGTTGCCGTCCTTGGAAAACAGCGACTGGTGCACATGCATGCCCGACCCGTTCTGGCCGAACATCGGCTTCGGCATGAACGTGGCGTACACGCCGTTCTGCAGGGCGATCTCCTTGACGATGAGGCGGTAGGTCATGACGTTGTCGGCCATCGTCAGGGCGTCCGCGTAGCGCAGGTCGATCTCGTGCTGTGACGGCGCGACCTCGTGGTGGCTGTACTCGACCGGGATACCCATCTTCTCAAGGGTCAGCACGGTGTCGCGGCGCAGGTCGGAGGCGACATCCAGCGGCGTCAGGTCGAAGTAGCCGCCGTTGTCCAGCACGTCGGTGCTCTGGTCGTCCTCGAAGTAGAAGTACTCGAGCTCGGGACCGACGTACATGGTGTAGCCCATGTCGGCGGCCTTCTTGGTGAGGCGCTTCAGCGCGTAGCGCGGGTCGCCTTCGAACGGCGAGCCGTCAGGCTTGACGATGTCGCAGAACATGCGGCCGACGCCCTGCTCGCTGGGACGCCACGGCAGGATCTGGAACGTCTCGGGATTCGGGTAGGCGACCATGTCGGACTCCTCGAGGCGCGTGAAGCCGTCGATGGACGAACCATCGAAACCCATGCCCTCCTCGAAGGCGCCCTCGATCTCGGTGTCCGTGACGGCGAACGACTTCAGCATGCCCAACACGTCGGTGAACCAGAAGCGGACGAAGTGGACGTCCCTCTCCTGCACTGTCTTGAGGACATACTCCTTGTCGAACTTGGGTGCCATGTGCTCGACCTCCTTCACGTGATGGTTGTCTCGCGGAGCGCGCGGCACGGTCGGCGTGCCGCCCTTAATCCCATCCATGGGGTGAGCGTAGCGCCGCCTATGTTTCGTGCGCGTTACGGCACCCGGGACCGTGGGCGATGTGCGGCGCGCACGCCCGGATACAGGAAGGCCGGCCCACGCGCGGGCCGGCCTCTCCATGTCCGAACGAGACTCGCTACTGAGCCACGTAGTAGTTGATGCCCTCGTAGTTGTACGTCCGCCAGAGGTCCCGCTGCACCATCACGCTCTCGTCCGGGTTCGCGGTGTAGAAGTGGACGCCCTGCTTGAACTTGAAGAAGCGGAACACGGGTATGGCCCCGTCGGCCGC
>JANYAK010000059.1 GCA_025361335.1 Coriobacteriia bacterium | reverse complement strand
CGGCGTTGCTGCGTCAGGCTTTCGCCCATTGCGCAAAATTCCCCACTGCTGCCTCCCGTAGGAGTCTGGGCCGTGTCTCAGTCCCAGTGTGGCCGATCGGCCTCTCAGCCCGGCTATCCATCGCAGCCTTGGTGAGCCGTTACCTCACCAACAAGCTAATGGACCGCGGGCCCATCCCTCACCGCCGGAGCTTTCCCGAGTAGACCAGGTGGTCAGCTCGGAGTATCCGGTATTAGCTCAAGTTTCCCTGAGTTATCCCAGTGTGAGGGGCAGGTTGCCCACGTGTTACTCACCCGTTCGCCACTCCATACACCCCCGAAGGGATGCATAGCGTTCGACTTGCATGTGTTAAGCACGCCGCCAGCGTTCATCCTGAGCCAGGATCAAACTCTCCGTTGAAATGGTCACAGGACTTGCGTCCTGAGTTCCACGAAGTTTTTGGATCACTGGTGATCCGGGGTCGGCTCGCCTTCCTGGAGCTACGGGGTAGCCCAGGTGGTTCGAGTCGACAGTACCCTCAAAGGTGTCATTCGGTTTGGCCTTTTGACGGACCTCTCGAATGACGTTCAGGGTCATTCATTTTGTCCGGTCCGGGTTAGCGGACCGGCTGGCTTGTAGTCACAGTATTCAGTTTTCAAGGTTCAGGCACAGCGGGATACATTACGTTCCAGTACCCACACTGTCAATGACCGATTTCAACGTACAGCGAGCACATTCGCCCAGTTCATAAGAGGAGCGCCCCCATTTGGTGGAGGCGCTCATCGGGCCGCGGCTCGTCGCACGTTCCGACGACCGTCTTCCCTATGACCCAGCCTCCGTAAGGATGCTCATTATCAAGACTGCGCTCCACGCTCGTAGCTGCAGGGCCGTCGAAGCGGCGAGGGATAGAATAGCACCGCGCTTCTCGCAGGAGCAAGGACTATCTTGCCCGATTCTCGATACGGCGAGACCCGGGGGCTCAGCGCGGCGCTACGGGTCGCGCGAAACGCCGCTTCCCCGCCTGGACGACGCGTCCCACGATGCCGTCCCACTGCAGGTCATAGGCGTGCGGAGGCGATATCTCGCCGTCGATGCGTACTGCGCCGGCGTCGATCATGCGCCGGCCCTCCCCGTTCGACGGAACGAGCCCGAGATCCTTCAGAAGGGCCGGCAGGTGCACGGTCCCGGACGCGGCGATCTCGATGTCCGGCACGTCCTCCGGTGCCTCGTGGTGCTTGAATACGC
Organism: Coriobacteriia bacterium; assembly: GCA_025361335.1. Lineage (GTDB taxonomy): Bacteria > Actinomycetota > Coriobacteriia > Anaerosomatales > PALSA-660 > JANYAK01. Next base: position 8,415 of record JANYAK010000059.1, on the reverse strand, counting down.
GATCGAAGGCATCTTCGGCGTCCACGGAGGCCTTGGCGCCGTGGTAGATCTCGACGATCGCGCGGGCCAGATGGCGCTTCGTCGCGTTGGGATGCACCGTGCCGGCCGCGAGTTCCGCCTCGATGATATCGATCTCATCGACCGTGAGCAGCGTGCAGAGACGGTAGTACTTCACCATGAGCGCGTCGGGGATCGACATCACCTTACCGAACATCTCGTCGGCGGGGTCGGTGAGCCCGATGTAGTTGCCATAGGACTTGCTCATCTTCTGGACGCCGTCGGTGCCCTCGAGAAGCGGGAGCGTCAGGCATATCTGCGGCTCCATCCCCTGCTTCTCCATGAGCTCCCTGCCCGCGAGCAGGTTGAAGAGCTGATCTGTGCCGCCGATCTCGACGTCGGCTTTGATGGCGACCGAGTCGTAGGCCTGCGCGACCGGATACAGGAACTCGTGCAGGGAGATGGGTCGCTGCTCCGCGTAGCGGTTCGCAAAATCGTCACGCTCGAGCGTGCGGGCGACCGTGAAGTTGCTCGTTATGCGGAGCAGATCCGCGAAACCGAGCTTCATGAGCCAGTCGGAGTTGCGCACGAGCTCGGTCTTGTCGGGGTCGAGGATGCGGAACGCCTGCTCTATATATGTCTGTGCATTGGCTTCGATCTGCTCCCACGAGAGCGGCGGCCGGGTCGCCGTGCGCCCTGACGGATCGCCTATGAGCGCCGTGAAGTCACCGATGATCAGCACGACCACGTGGCCGAGGTCTTGAAACTGGCGGAGTTTGCGCAGGGGCACGGCATGCCCGAGGTGAAGGTCCGGTGCGGTCGGATCGACGCCGAGCTTGATGCGCAGCGGACGACCGGTGGCGAGCTTGTCGAGCATCGCCTGGCGAGGGACGATCGCCGAGACCCCGCTCTCGATGAAGTGCATCTGTTCCTCGGGAGAGAGCACTGTCTGACCCCTTAGGTCCACTCGTCATGCCCGGACTTCACGACCGGTTGACGGATACCGCTCACGTCTGGCGGGACCGGATTCGCAGGCCATACTAGCATGTGCCCGGCGTTTCCCCGTGCCTGCGGACCGAGGCGAACCGGCTCCGCGCGACGGCGCGGCGCGCTCTGATCGCCCGGCGCGATGACACAGCGACCTCCCCCGCTATAGAGTGAGAGTATGCCTACAACTCCGAACGACCGACCGAAGCCCAGACCGCGCGCACGCGCGGCCTCTCCTGCCGTGCGGCGCCAGCCTCAGGAGCCGCGGCGGCCCGCAGACGGAGGCCGGCCCGCGCCGAAGAGCGGAGCCGCGAGGCCGAAGACCGCGCGCACCAGCCGGACGAAGCTTCTCCTGCGCGTGGTCGGGCTGGTGGTGGCGTTCCTGCTCGTCGCGGGCGGCGTGGCGGCGATCGTGCTCTACAACGAGCTTTCCGCGAGCCTGCCCGACCCGACGAAGCCGCTCAAGGGCACCGACCTGTCCACACGGATCCTCGACCGCGACGGCAAGTCGATAACGACGCTGTTCGCCGACCAGAACCGCCAGTACGTGAACCTGGGGGACATCCCGCAGTCGCTTCAGCAGGCCGTGATCTCCACCGAGGACCAGCGCTTCTACGAGCATCCGGGTGTCGACGTGCTCGGCATCGCTCGGGCCTTGTGGGTGGACCTCACCTCCGGCCGGCGCGCCCAGGGCGGATCGACGATCACGCAGCAGTACGCCAAGCAGGCGTTCGTGGGGGATGAGACCTCGCTGAAGCGCAAGGCCTCGGAGGCCCTGCTCGCCTACAAGATCGAGGAGCAGTTCAGCAAGGACAAGATCCTGGAGATGTACCTCAACGCGATCTACTTCGGGCACGGATCCTACGGCGTGCAGACCGCGGCCCAGACCTACTTCGGCAAGGCCGTGAAGGACCTGAGCGTGGCAGAGTCGGCGGTCCTGGCCGGCGTGATCAAGTCCCCCGCCCGCTACTCTCCGTATCTCGACCCGGTCGCCGCCCAGGCGCGCCGGGACACGGTGCTGATGCAGATGCGCGATCAGGGGTACATCGACGCCGCGACGTACGCAGCCGCGATCGCGACCCCGATCAAGACGACCGGCCTCAAACGCGGCAGCGCAGTCGCGCCGTACTTCGTCGAGTACCTGAAGACCCTTCTCGTGGACGAGTATGGCGAGGATGCGGTCTACCGGGGTGGGCTGACCGTCACCACGACTTTGGACCTCACGATGCAGCTCGCGGCCGAGAAGGCCGTCGCAAAGAACCTGAATCGCAAGACGGACCCCTCGGCGGCACTCGTCGCGATCGACCCGGCCACCGGCGAGATCCGCGCGATGGTCGGCGGTCGCGACTTTGCGACCCAGCAGTACAACGTCGCCGTGCAAGGTCACCGGCAGTCCGGTTCCTCGTTCAAACCGTTCGTGCTGGTCGCGGCCTTGCAGGATGGCATCTCGCCTGAAGCGACGTTCACCGCGCAATCCGGCAAGTTCGCCATACCGGGCGGCCAGGTCTGGTCGGTCGCGGGCGAGCCCGGCTACAAGGGCGCGACACGTCTGCGCGTGGCGATGGCGCACTCGCTCAACCCTGTATTCGCCCAGCTGGTGATCAAGATCGGCGCCGACCGCGTGGTCCAGACGGCGGCCGACATGGGTATCACGACGAAGATCACACCTGTCCCCGCCGTCGCTTTGGGCGGCATGGCTGAAGGCGTCACTCCGCTCGAGATGGCTTCCGCATACGGAACGCTCGCCACCGGCGGGAACCATGCGCCGCCGATCGGGATCCTGAAGGTATCGGACAAGGACGGCAATGTCCTGTTCACCGCGAAGCCCGAGGGCACACGCGTGCTCGACCCGGCGATCTCCTATCTGACGACCGACATCCTCAAGGGCGTCATCAGTGGAGGAACCGCGACCGCTGCCAACATCGGACGGCCCGCAGCGGGAAAGACCGGCACGACGCAGAGCAACGCGGACGCCTGGTTCATCGGATACACGCCGGATCTCGTGGCGGCGGTCTGGGTCGGCTACCCGGATTCCCAGAAACCGATGAACTCGGTCCACGGCATCAGGGTGACCGGCGGATCGTTCCCGGCGCGCATCTGGGCGGCATTCATGAAGGAAGCGCTCAAGGGCACACCGGCCAACGCGTTCAAGCGTCCCCCGGGCCTGTCGAACGTCCCGCTGTGCCTCATCAGCGGCCAGAAGGCGACGGCGCTGTGTCCGAAGGTCGGGACGGGACTCTTCCTGGCCGGAAGCGAGCCGGGGTCGTGCACGCTCCACAAGACCGCGATCGGCCTCGTGGTCCCGGATCTCCGCGGTCTCCCGAAGGCCGAGGCCTTCGCGGCACTGGACGCCATAGCGCTGCGCTACACGGTGACCGAGAGCGACGTCAACGGAGTCGCTGCGGGCATCGTCGCGGCGCAGACTCCCTCTCCGGGCAGCACGATCACGACCGCCACGGTGGTGGCTCTGACCGTCTCGACCGGCGGCGCGGGAACGGGCCGCCCGCCGACGGCGGCGTTTGCGTGGACTCCCGCCTCGCCCTCGACAGGCAGCGCGGTGAAGTTCGACGCGAGCGCGAGCACCGCCGAAGGATCCATCACCAAGTGGGTCTGGGAGTTCGGCGATGGCACGAGCGACTCGACTTCCGGTAAGACGGCGAGCCACACCTACACGACGGCACGGATCTACGACGTCGTGCTATGGGTGACCGACAACCTCGGCACCACGGTCTCGATCAAGAAGCAGGTGGCCGTCCACTAGACGGGGCCGGGAAGCCGGGCCCCGCGCGCAGGTCAGCGCACTCCGCGGTAGAAGTGCCCCGTCGTGGCGGGCTCGACTATCGGCGTGTACGGAAGCTGCTTGCCCGCGCCCGCCCTCTTCAGGCGATCACTCCACTCGCGCGTGACCGCAGCGGCCTCGTCGGCGCCGGCGGTCTGCATCTCCAGGCGCACCATTGCGACACCCGCCTCGATCAGCTCGCTTATCGAGCGCGAGAGATCGAGCGGGACCGCGTTGTAGATGTGCGCCCGGCCCGCCGCGTCGGTTGTGACCGGCATCAGGTAGCCCTTGCGGTCACGCAGGGTCCACGGCTTCTTGCGACGGGCGCACGACGCGCAGTCGTGCGAACACGGCCCAGCCGACTGCAGCACGCAGTGCTCGGCGACCATGAGCTCAGCGCGACCTCCGACGATCACGCCCACCGGGACGACCGACCCCTGGACCATCGAAGCGATCTGTCGTCCGGAGAGCTCCGGTGAGGCCCATACGGCGGTCGCGCCCAGGTCGGCGAGGACCGCGACGGCCCAGGGGTTCGTGGCGCCAAGCCCCCAGTCCGCTTCGACCGCCACTCCCCGCTCTGCGGACTCTCGCAGCAAGCCGAGGTTCCCCGCCACCGATGGCGCTGAGTACTTCGCGGCACGGTCCAGAAGCCCAGGGACCTCGGCCTCATGCGCCACCCGCGGCAACAAGACGTGGGCCCGCCGACTCCAGGGCTCGACGCCGGCGTCGATGACGAGCACTCGGGCAGCGCCGGCGGCGAGGCACGCTCGGCCCGTCTCCTCGTCCGCCACGACGACCACGAGTTCAGGTGCGGATGAGCCGGCGACAGCGTCGGAGCGTCGCGCTAGCGCCGGCAGTCGCGGATCGGGCGCGACCCTGCGCGCGGACCAGTATGCGAGGCGCGCCTCGTCGAGGTGGTCCACGGCCTCACGGCGCACTCGATGCAGCTCTGAGAAGGCGATGCCCGCGAGGACGTCGAGGTGCACCGTCACGTCGGCGGCGACGTAGGGCGTGCCTCCGAGTCGTCCGATGTGCTCGGTCACATCCTCGACGGTGACCGGGCGGGTGCGGGCGGTCTCGACCACGGCGCCTGTCACTGTGGCCGAAACGCCGGAGGCCTCGACGGTCAGCGACAGCGGCTCCCCTATGCGCACGCGCACGTGCACGCGCAAAGGGATCGCTCGCTTCTCCTCGGCCGACTGCCACGAGCGGCGCGCTGCGTCCATGAGTGCGGCGTTCATGACTCGAAAGACGCGGTCGCCGGTGCGCACCGGTTCCTGCACGGCGACAGAGGCCCTCGCACAGGCCGGAGCGGCCGAAGCGGTCGCGTCGGCAAGGCCGAGCGGACCGGCCGTCTGTGCGAAGCGTCCTCCGGCCGTCCAGAACTCGATGGTGTCACCCGACTCGAGGCCACGCTCCAGTGCGATGACGGCCCGGCCGGGCTTCGTCTCGGCCACACGGCCGAGCGGGACGCCGCGGTTGTTCGGCCGCTGGTAGCTCATGAGGCGGTCGTCCCGGATGTCGGCCAGGTACCCCGGGGTGAATCCGCGATTGAACGCTTCCTCGAGCATCACCGACTCGGCCTCGCGCACGGCGAACCCATCCGCGTCCGCGGAAACGCGATCGATCGCCGCGCGGTAGACGGCAACCACCGACGCGACGTACTCAGGGCTCTTCATCCTGCCCTCGATCTTGAGAGCGGCCAACCCCGAAGCGGCGAGGGCGGGAAGCATCTCGATACCGCAAAGGTCCTTGGGGCTCAGGAGGTACCGGCCGGGGGAATCCGCCTCCTCTCCCGCCGCGTCGAGCAACTCATACGGTAGGCGACACGGTTGCGCGCACTGGCCGCGGTTCGCCGAGCGCCCTCCGGCCAGCGACGACATGAGGCACTGACCGGAATGGCAGACGCACAGCGATCCGTGCACGAAGCTCTCGAGCTCGACTCCGGCGGACGCCGCCAGCTCGGTGATCTCCGGGATCGAAAGCTCCCGCGCGAGCGTGACACGCGACACGCCCAGTTCCGCCAGAACACGGATCGCACCCGCGTTGTGGACGTCGAGCTGCGTGGATGCGTGGATCCTGACCTCGGGCAGGGACGCCCGGATGCAGCGCATCAGCCCGAGATCCTGCACGATGACCGCGTCGATCCCCGATTCCCAAGCGCGCGCGACCATGTGAAGCGCGGGAAGCATCTCGTCTTCGAGCACGAGCACGTTCGTGGTCAGGTAGATCTTCGACCCGCGAAGGTGAGCGTAGCGGCACGCCTGAGCGAGTTCGTCGGCGCCGAAGTTCTCGGCCCCGCGCCGGGCATTGAGCTCCCGGGTCCCCAGATACACCGCGTCGGCGCCGTTTCGGACCGCCGCCCGCAGTGCATCGGGACCGCCCGCCGGAGCGAGCAGTTCGATGGAAGCCGGGTGGGCTTGCGCGCTCACTTCTGAAGATCCCTCTCAAAGGCTTCGGTGGAACGGACTTCGCTTAGTCGTGCAAACGCGAGCGTAACGGTTCGCCGCCCGCGCGCACGCGTACACAGCATACCGAGTAACCTATGTCGGGTCAGACTGCGAGCGGGAGAGGTCGGATGTCAAGCAGGCTCCGGCGTGAGCGTGACAAGAAGGGCAGCCGCGTCGTCGTTCGCGTCCTCGCGATCACGGCCGCGGTCTTCGTCGTGCTCGCACTGGTGGGCGCGGGCATCGCGTATGCCTTCATCACGAACGCACTCAAGGGCCTGCCGGACGTCAACGATCCCAACGCGTTCACTGTCGCACAGCCGACGAAGATCTACTCCGCCGACGGCAAACTGCTCGCGAACTTCTTCCTCGAGAATCGCGAGATCGTGCCGCTCAGCTCCGTCTCCCCGTACCTGCAGCATGCGGTCGTCGCGGTCGAGGATGAGCGCTTCTACCAGCATGCAGGCGTGGATACCGTCGGGATCGCGCGCGCCATATGGATCGACATCACGACGGGCTCGACCAAAGAGGGTGCGTCCACGATCACGCAGCAGTACATACGCAACACGATCCTCTCGTCGGAGCGCTACGACATCACCGTCGAGCGCAAGATCCGTGAGATGTACCTGGCCTACGAGTTCGAGAAGCGCCACACGAAAGATGAGGTGCTCGGCGCCTACTTGAACACCGTCTACTTCGGAGACGGCTCGTACGGCGCCGAGGCGGCATCGATGGGCTACTTCGGAAAGCACGCCAACGACTTGACCATCGGTGAGGCGGCCCTGCTCGCCGGTCTGCCACAGTCGCCGCTCCGGCTCAACCCGTACTCCAACCTCGATGGCGCACTCGCGCGCCAGCGGTGGGTACTCGGCCGGATGGTGGCGAACGGATACATCACGCAGTCGGAAGCAAAGGCCGCCGAGGAGGCGACCGTCACGCTCAAGAAGAGCGTCGACCCGAGCCAGGGGATCTACGACTGCGCCTACTTCGTGTCGTACGTGCGCCGGCAGCTGCTCCAGCAGTACTCGGATACGCTCGTGTTCAAGGGTGGCCTGCAGGTCTACACGACCATCGACACCAAGCTGCAGCGTGCCGCGGAGAGAGCGGTCAAGGCCGTCCTCCCGTACAAGAAGGATCCGGATGCGGCGCTCGTCTCGATCGACCCGAGCACCGGTCAGATCGTCGCCATGTACGGTGGGCGCGACTACACCAAGGATAGCTACAACACCGCCACGCAGGGCAGGCGCCAGCCGGGGTCGTCCTTCAAGATGTTCGTCCTGGTGACGGCGCTGGAGAAGGGCATCCCGCCGCGTCGGCAGTTCAACGCGTCCTCACCGGCGCGCATCCCATCACACCCCGTGTGGATCGTGAACAACTCCGAGGGCTCCGGAAGGGGCTACATCACGCTGTCGGCTGCCACGAGGAGTTCGGTCAATGCCGTGTTCGCCCGGTTGATCTGGGAACTCGGAGCCGACGAGGTCGCGATGACCGCCAAGAGGATGGGGATCACATCCTCGATCCCCGCCCTGCCATCCATCGCGCTCGGATCCGCGCCCGTGAGCCCGCTCGAGATGGCCTCGGCCTACGGGACGCTCGCGAACAACGGCGTCCACGTGCCGCCGACGTCGATCACGAAGATCCTCGATTCCGCCGGCGCCACGATCTTCGAATACAAGCCGGCCGGTTCACGAGTGCTGACGCCGCAGATCGCATGGGCGGCGACCCAGCAGCTCATGGGTGTGGTGTCGGGTGGAACCGGCACGCGGGCCCATCTCTCCGGCCGCGAAGTAGCCGGCAAGACCGGCACCGCGCAGAACTACCAGGATGCGTGGTTCGTCGGCTACACGCCACAGCTCGTGACCTCGGTGTGGATGGGGTACTCCGAGGGCTCGATCCCCATGCGCAACGTGCACGGGCAGCGAGCGTTCGGCGGCACCTTCTGCGCACCGATCTGGCACCGGTTCATGGCCGCGGCGCTGGCGGGCAAGCCGGTGCAGCGATTCTCGCGCGAAGGCTCACCGCACTACATCTGGAAAGCCGCCTGGTCGGCAGAGGCGAGCGCTTGGGCCGCCGCGGAGGCGTCCCGCACGCACAAGCCGCACAAGCCGCCCGACACGACGACGACACCGCCCCCGACCGGCACACCCGCTCCCTAGGCGGAAGCGGTCGGCGACACAGAGGCCCCGCTGCCGGGATCGGCAGCGG
>JANYAK010000050.1 GCA_025361335.1 Coriobacteriia bacterium | reverse complement strand
CAAGGCAAGCTCTACAAGCTCAACGCCCGCAAGAACCCGAGATGGAAAGAGGAGGTGGAGGCACCCGAGCTCGAGTACATTGATTCTGAGGCAGCGAATCAGGTCCTCGAGTACCTTTCATTATGAGGCACTACGGAACGGATGAACGAACCTGAATACGGCGCCGCGAGGGTGCCTCAGCGAAGGTGCGCGCCCTGGTCGGGCTCGCCGTGCGCGAGCTCGTCGGCGCGCTCGTCGGCGCGCTCGTCGCCGTGCACGCGCGCTGCCTCGAAGAGGCCCAGCCAATAGGCCATGTAGGCCGAGAGCAGGGCCAGCACGACGAGGACGACGAACTTGATCAGCGCCGGCACCAGCCGCATCGAGTACCCGCCAACGGCCAGGGCGATGGACCAGCCGTAGATGATGAGGACCGTCTGCCGCTGGTTGAAGCCACGGAGCAGGAGCCTGTGATGGATGTGGCCGTCGTCGGCCTCCTGGATCGGACGGCCGTGCCGTCGGCGGCGGATGATGGCCGACAGCGTGTCGAGCAGTGGGACGCCGGCAACCAGGAGGGGCACCGCCAGCGTGATGGCGGCGACCGACTTCATGACGCCCAGCATCGACATCGTGGCCAGCGCGAATCCCAAAAACATCGCTCCCGAGTCGCCCATATGGATGGACGCCGGGTTGAAGTTGTAGCGGAGGAACCCCAGGCACGTCCCGATCAGGATCGCGGTGAGCGCTCCGGCCATGTGCTGGTTCATCTGGGCTGCGAGGACGAGGAACGAGGCGGCCGCTATCGCACACACGCCCGCCGCAAGGCCGTCGAGCCCGTCGATGAGGTTGATGACGTTGGTGAACCCGACGATCCACAGTAGCGAGAGCGGGATGCCGATGAGGCCGAGCTGGATGAGGCCCCCCTGGAAGGGGTCCCCGATGAAGTCGATCCGGAGTCCCGCCGCCACCGGCAGCGCGGCCGCCAGCACCTGGCCGGCGAGCTTGACCCCCGCTCTCATCCCCCGGAGGTCGTCGACCAGGCCGACGATGAAGATCCCCGCCATGCCCGCGAACGCTCCGATGAGCGGCGGCCCCCCGCGCGTGACGAACGGCGCCCACCCGAGGAACACCTCGCCGACGCACTGGGCCAGGACCCCGGCGCAGAAGCCTCCGAAGATGGCCACGCCGCCCAGCCTGGAGATGGCCGTGGTGTGCACGCGCCGGCCGCCGGGGGCGTCCACCAGCCCGAGCCGGAGGGAGGCGCGGCGGACGATGGGAGTCAGGACGAGCGTGGCCGCTAACGCGACCGCGAGGAGCGCAGCGTAGTGCTGGATGCTCACGACGCGTCGGCCGCCGGCTCGACGGCGGCGTAGCGGCGGCGCGTGACCCCGGCCTCGGCGAGCATCTCCTCCGAGAGCGGATCGGGGTAGGACTCGCCGAACACGATCTCGGTCATTCCGGCGTTGATGAGCATCTTCGCGCACAGCACGCAGGGCTGGTGCGTGGTGTAGATCGTCGCGCCCTCGATGGCGACGCCGTGCAGGGCCGCCTGGATGATGGCGTTCTGCTCGGCGTGGATCCCCCGACACAGCTCGTGGTTCGCGCCCGAGGCGATGCCGCGCTGCTCGCGCAGGCAGCCGACCTCTTCACAGTGGCGCAATCCCTTGGGCGTGCCGTTGTAGCCGGTCGACAGCATGCGCCGATCCTTCACGATCACGGCGCCGCAGTGACGCCGCAGGCAGGTGGACCGCTGCGACACCTGACGCGCGATGGTCATGAAGTACTCGTCCCACGAGGGGCGCTGGAAGCCGGGGTCGATGGTCATGTGCTCGCCTACCTGGTGCCGTAGAGCCGGTCACCGGCGTCACCGAGCCCCGGCACGATGTACCCGTGCTCGTTGAGGTGGCTGTCGATGGCGCACACGTAGACGTGCACGTCGGATGCCGCCGCGCAGACCGCCTCGATGCCCTCGGGAGCGGCGATGACCGACAGCAGCCTGATGGTGCGGGCGCCGCGGGCTCGCAAAAACCCGATCGCGGCGGCGGCGGAGCCGCCCGTGGCGAGCATCGGGTCCACGAGCATGACATCCCGCTCCCCGATGTCCTCGGGCAGTTTGCAGTAGTACTCGACCGGCTGGAGCGTCGTGGGGTCGCGGTACAGCCCGATATGCCCGACCTTGGCCGCGGGCAAAAGCTCCATGATCCCGTCGACCATGCCCAGTCCGGCGCGCAGGATCGGGATGACCGCGACCTTCTTGCCCGCGAGCACGCGGGTCGCCGTCTCGGTGATGGGCGTCTTGACCGTGGTCTCGGCCAGCTGGAAGCCCCGCGTCGCCTCGTACGCCATCAGCATCGCAAGCTCGCGGACAAGCTCGCGGAATTCCTTGGCGCCCGTGCGCTCGTCTCGCAGGATGCTTACCTTGTGCTGGACGAGCGGATGATCGATCAGTGTCACATTCGGCGGAAGATCCATCCCGGCAACCCTTTCCTCGGCGGCGCTCGGCGTTCCTTACAACTCGGGGTAGAGCGGATGAGCGGCGGTGAGCTGGCCGACCGTGTCGGCGACTTTCGCGAGCACTCCGGCGTCATCCCGGTTGAAGATGACCCGCCCGATGAGCTCCCCGACGAGCCGCGCCTCGTCCGCGTCGAACCCGCGGGTGGTGATCGCCGGCGAGCCCACGCGGATGCCGCTCGTGACGAAGGGCGAGCGCGGGTCGTTCGGGATGGCGTTCTTGTTGACCGTGATGCCGACCGACTCGAGCAGCTTCTCCGCATCCTTGCCGGTGATCCCCGCGGCCGTCAGGTCGACGAGCATCAGGTGGTTGTCGGTGCCGCCCGAGACGAGGCGCAGCCCCGAGCCGACCATCGCCTCCCCCATCACCCGGGCGTTGGTCACCACCTGATCGATGTAGACCTTGAAGGAGGGCTGCATGGCCTCGCGGAAGGCAACGGCCTTCGCGGCGATGATGTGCTCGAGGGGACCTCCCTGGCAGCCGGGGAAGACCGATTTGTCGATGGCGACCGCGTGCTCCGCCTTGCACAGGATGAAGCCGGCGCGCGGGCCGCGCAGGGTCTTGTGGCTGGTGGAGGTGACGACATCGGCGTGGGGGACGGGGCTCGGGTGCGCCCCGGTGGCGACCAGGCCGGCGATGTGAGCCATGTCGACCATGAGGATCGCCCCGACCTCGCGCGCGATCCTGCCGAACCGCTCGAAGTCGATGGTGCGCGGATACGCGCTCGCACCGGCGATGATCATCTTGGGGCGGCTCTCCTTGGCGATGCGCTCGACCTCGTCGTAGTCGATGCGCTCGTCCTCGCCCAGCCCGTACGCGACCATGTCGTAGAACTTCCCGGAGAAGTTGACCGGAGAGCCGTGGGTCAGGTGCCCGCCGTGCGCCAGGCTCATCCCCAGCACCTTGTCGCCGGGCCGCAGGAACGCGAAGTAGGTCGCCATGTTGGCCTGCGCGCCGGCGTGAGGCTGGACGTTGGCGTGATCGGCGCCGAACAGGGACTTCGCGCGGTCGCGGGCGATGTTCTCGACGATGTCGACCTTCTCGCAACCGCCGTAGTAGCGCTTGCCGGGCAGGCCCTCGGCGTATTTGTTCGTCAGCACCGTGCCGGCCGCCTCCAGCACGGAGGGCGAGACGAAGTTCTCGGACGCGATGAGCTCGATGGTCGAGCGCTGCCTGGCGAGTTCGTCATCGCACGCCGCGGCCACCTCCGGGTCGGTCTGAGCAAGGAACCGGAATGCCATCTTCTACGCCCCTCCGTGAGTTCGGTGTCTCTTCCATCGCGCCGTCTCAGTCGAGCCCGACGCCGTTCTCGATATCGCGTATCTGGGCGACCCGCAGTTCGTGGCGCCCCCCGTCGAACGGCGTGGCGATGAACGTGTCCACGATCCGCGCCGCCGTGGGCTCGTCCGTGTACCGGCCCGCCAGCGTCAGCACGTTCGCATCGTTGTGCGCCCGGGCCATCCGGGCGAACTCGGGGTCGCTCACTTGCACCGCGCGCACGCCGGGCACCTTGTTCGCCGCTATCTCCATGCCCAGGCCGGTCCCGCATACGAGTACGCCCAGGTCCGCCTCACCGGCGGCGACGGCACGCGCGACCTTCAGCGCGTACTGCGGGTAGTCGACCGAGTCGTCCGACGCCGGTCCCGCATCGACCACATCATGCTCCGTGGCCAAGAGGTGGAGCTTCACCGCCTCCTTGAGTGCGAAGCCGGCGTGGTCGCTGCCGATCCGTATGCGCATCTAGGCCCCCTGGTCCCTCGTGGTGCGCGGACGACACCGTGCGCGGCGCGTGGCCGCGGCTCAGACGCTGGGAGCGAGTGCCGCCGCCATGACCTCCGCCGCCGGGATCGCGCCGTCGCGCATGACCACGGGCTCGGGGCCGGTGCAGTCGACCACCGTCGACGCGACCCCGTGGCGGGTCTCGCCACCATCGAGCGTGAGGTCCGCCGCCGCGATGATGCGCGGCTCCAGTTCCGCGAACGACGCGGCCGGTGGGTTGCCCGACGTGTTGGCCGACGTCGTGATGATCGGGCCTCCGCTCGCGCGGATGAGCTCCTGAACGACCTCGATGTCGGGGCAGCGCAGCGCGACCGTTCCCCGCTTGTCCCTGAAGTCGCGGCCCACCTTGTCGGAGGCCGTGACCACCAGCGAAAGGGCGCCGGGCCAGTAGGCGTGAGCCAGCCTGTGCGCGTATTCGGGGATGTCCACCCCGTACGTGTCGAGCGCGTCCTCCGTCTCGACCAGCCAGGGGAGCGGCTTGTCGGCGGGGCGCATCTTGACGTCGACGATCTCCTGCGGACCGATGCACGATGTCGCCGCGGCGCCGATGCCGTAGACGGTCTCGGTCGGGAAGATCACGATCCCGCCGTCACGGAGTACGGTCGCCGCGAGGTTTATCGCCTCAGCTGAAGGCGCCTCCGGATCGATATGGATGACCTTGCTCATCGCCATCAGTCCTTTCGTGTGTGTCCCACCGCGACACGATCACGCCCGGCGAGGTCCCGGACGACACTGCATCCTTCATACCACGCCGCCATGATGTTGGCAGCCTCTTTCGCGCCGGACGTGTCCGTTTCGACGACGAGCGCCCCGCCGGGCCTCAGCCACGCGTGGGCCTCCTCGACGATCCGCCGCACGACATCCAAGCCGTCGGCGCCGCCATCGAGCGCGACGAGCGGCTCGAAGCCCCCGACCTCGCCGGGGAGCCCGGCCAAGTCGGCCGTCGGGATGTAGGGCGGGTTCGACACGACCACGTCGACGCGACCGCGCAGATCGGCCGGCAGCGGCGCGAAGAGATCGCCCACGTACACCGTGAAGCGGTCCGAGACTCCGCAGCGCGCGGCGTTCTCACGCGCGACGTCGGCTGCGCGGGGAACGACCTCGGTCGCGTGGACGACGGAGTCCGGGCGTTCGTACGCGATCGACACCCCGACCGCTCCGGAACCCGCGCACAGGTCGACCAGGACCGGACCCTCGACCCCTTCGAGACGTGCGAGCGCCTCGTCCACGAGCACCTCGGTCTCCGGACGCGGGATGAACACCCCCGACCGCACCTTCAGCACGACGTGGCGGAACGGCATCTCTCCTGTGACGTACTGGAGCGGCTCGCCCGCCGCCCTGCGCGCGACCCCGTCGCGGTAGACGGCCCGCTCCGCGGCGGTGAGCGGCCTGTCGAAGTGAGCGTAGAGCTCGACCCGGGACAGCCCCGTCGCCGCGGACAGCAGCCACTCGGCCGAGCGGCGCGGATTGTCCACGGCGCCGCGTTCGAAGTAGTCCGCGGTCCAATCCAGCGCGTCCCGAACGGTCCAGACGCGCTCGGCGGTCATGCTACACGACCGCCTTCAGACGCTCCGCGCGATCCGCGGCGGCGAGCCCCTCGACAAGGGAAGCGATGTCGCCGGCCATCACGCCCGGGATGTTGTGCACGGTCAGCCCGATGCGGTGGTCGGTGATACGGTCCTGCGGGTAGTTGTAGGTCCGGATCTTCTCCGCCCGGTCTCCACTGCCTATCTGGCTGCGGCGCGCGGCGCCCTGCTCGGCCTGCTGTCGCTCCAGCTCGACCTCGTAGAGGCGGGCGCGCAGGACGCGCATGGCCGCCTCCTTGTTCTGCAGCTGTGACTTCTGGTTCTGCGACTGCACCACGGTGCCGGTCGGCAGGTGCGTGATGCGGACCGCCGAGTCCGTGGTGTTGACCGACTGGCCGCCCGGTCCGCTGGAGCGGTAGACGTCGACGCGGAGGTCGGCCTGGTTGATCTCGATCTCGACGTCCTCAGCCTCGGGCAGCACCGCGACGGTGGCCGTGGATGTGTGGATGCGCCCCTGAGCCTCGGTTGCCGGCACGCGCTGCACGCGGTGGACACCCGACTCGAACTTCATCTTGCTGTAGACCTTGTCGCCGCGCACCCGGAACGAGACTTCCTTGAAGCCGCCGCCCTCGGTCTCGGACGAGTCGATCTCCTCGACCTTCCAGCGCTGGGACTCCGCGAAACGCGTGTACATGCGGTACAGATCGCCCGCGAACAGCGCGGCTTCGTCGCCGCCGGCACCCCCCCGGATCTCGACGATGATGTCCTTGTCGTCGAGCGGATCGCCCGGCAGCATCAGCACGTTGAGCTCGTCCTCGAGACGAGGCAGCCGGTCCTCGAGCGACTTGAGCTCCTCGGACGCCATCACCTTCATCTCCGGGTCCGTGTCGGTCCTGAGCATGTCCTTGGCCGCTTCGACACCGTCGGACACGACACGGTACTCGCGCGCCTTCTCGGCCAGGGGAGTGCGGGCACGATGCTCCTTGGCCAGCCGGGCGTATTCCTTCTGATCCGACATGACCGCGGGATCGGAGAGACGAGCGGTCAGCTCGTCGAAGGATCGGATGATGCTGTCGAGCTTCTCACGCATAGGATCGATCGCGCCCTCTGGTCGGGTCTCGGTGACGGCGCGAGCGCGCCGAGGGGTGGGGATGTGCGGCGAATAGTCTATCACGGGGGAATGCGGCGCCCCTCCGCCCGAGCGCGGGCGGGCGGGCGCCGAGCGCGGGCCGAGCACGCGCCCCGGCTCAGCCCTCCGCGCCGTCATCGTGCGCGGGCAGCGCGCGCAACTCGAGCGCCGCGTCCGCCCCAAAGGCGGCGTCGGCCACCAGGGACTCGAACAGGCCGCGCGCCTCGGCGCGCAGCTCTTCGCGATGGGCCAGCGCCGCGGGGCCGGGGTTCTCGGACACGCCGACCTCGTCGAGCAGGGCGTGCGCCAGGTAGTGGCGGAACATGGATTCGCCCGGATGCTGGTCGACACCGGCGCGGGCTGTGTCGACCGCCTCGTGCCCCAGGACGAGGCACAACCGGACGAGAAGGGCCGACGTGCGGTCGCTCCTGAGGGCGTCTCGCTCAGCCGCGCGCAGAGCGTGCCACATCCGTCCGGCCCGGGCCTCTTCCACCGCGCGCGCCGAGACCTGATCGGGCCCACCGGCGTCGGTCCGATACGTCGCCTCGACGAGCGCGAGAGACTGCGCGTCCAGGCGGACCGGGGCCTGCTCGAGCTCGTGCAGGAGGGCAGGCCCGTCGGGGTTGGCGTCGGTCGAGCGGACCGCATAGCGATACGCGGCGTGGTGCACGGTGAGCTCGGGGATCCGACGCCGGTCGACGCCGTAGAAGTCGGTCACCAACTGGACGGCGGGCGGGATCCGCAAGCCCATGACCTCCGGGTGCGTGTGCAGCCGCCCGATCGATGAGAAGGGAAGCGCGAGCGGATCGCGGCCGGGCCGCATGACTGTGATCCCGTCTCGCGTGACGGTCGCCGTGCGGCGCGACCACGCCTTCGCGCCGGGGGTGAGCGAGGCGATCGCGCCGGAGCACGCGACGAGCGCGGTGAGGCCGACGCCGATCGCGGGCACCACACGCGTGGCGGTGATCGGTCCCGACGACAGCAGGTAGACGATGACGGCGACCAGCGGCACGACGACGATCCACGGCACGAGACGCGTCCACCGCGTCTCCTCCCGCGTCGTCAGCCGGAACGGCCCCTCCTCGCGCCCCCGCTCTTCCCCCACGACCGCTCCCTAATCGAGCGCCGCCTCCGGCGCGGGACGGGCGTCCCCGTCGGCGGCCGGCACGACGAGCCCCGACTCGCGCGCTTCGCGGTCGGCCACCGCCCGCAGGGCGGCGACGGCGACCTCGACCATCGAGTCGTCCGGCTCTCGCGTGGTCATGCGCTGCATCTGCATTCCCGGCCACAGCAGGACCTTCACCAGCGGGCTGTCCGGGCGGCTGCCCGCCCACTTGACGGTCACCTCGTACGCCAGTCCCGCCACGAGCGGCAGCAGGATGATGCGGACGGCGATGTTGAACAGGACGACCAGCGGTCCAGGGGTCACGCCCCACGAGGCGAGGATGGCCTTGCCCGGGACCAGTGAGAACACCACGATGGCGATCACCATCACCATGAGCAGGAAGGCCGTCCCGCATCGCACGTGCAGGGTGCCGTAGCTCTGGACGCTCGCGGCGTCGAGCGGCACACCGTGCTCGTACGCGTGGATGCTCTTGTGCTCGGCGCCGTGGTAGGCGAACACCCGGCGGATGTCGGGCATGAGCCCGACAACCCCGATGTAGCCCACGAATACCGCGAGCCGCAGCACGCCGTCCACGATGTTCCATGTCACCGGACGCGCCGTCGACGGGACCACCCAGTTCGTCGCCAGCGCCGGAAGCACGATGAACACGACCACGGAGAGCACGGCCCCGAGTACCATCGTGAGCGCGATCTCGCGCTTGCTCAGCGATGCGTCCTCGGCTTCCGCAGCCGGCCCGTTCGTCTCCGCCGCCGTCGCCGCCGAGCCCGGCGGCGACGCGTATTCGGCCGATATGGCGAACGCCTTCATGGCCAGAGCAAGCGTCTCGTACATCGCCCAGACGCCGCGCGCGACCGGCCACTTCTTCCAACCGGTCTTCACGCCGCCGGGAAGGTCATGTTCCTCAACGTGGATCGAACCGTCGGCGGTGCGCACGGCCACGGCCCAGTTGATCTTGCCGCGCATCATCACGCCCTCGATGAGGGCCTGCCCCCCGATGTGGGTGTGTGTGACGTGCTCGTCGGGGCCGCGGTCGCTCATCGCTTCGACGCCTTCGGGTAGGGGTCGCCACAGGTCATCGTGCCCTCGGTGCACGGCCCGCGTCGACACGCCGCGCCGGCATCCATGAAGATGTACGGCGCGGTCGGCGCGGCCAGCTCGAGCATCCGCAGCGCGACATCGCGTATCTCCCACTGAGCGCGCTTGCAGCTACGCAACTCGAAGAAGTGCAGCAGCTCGCGCACGTTCATAGTGACCACGATCTTGGTCTCCATGGCGTTCGGCAGCAGGTAGCGGGCGTCCTCGGCCTTGAAGCCGCCGTCGAGCAAGGCGCGATACGCCAGGAACGCGTCCGCGCACGCCTGCAGGAACAGCTGGCGCGCCTCGGGATCGGCCTCCACCTCGGGCGGGACGACGAAGGCGGGATCGTCGTACGAGACGTAGCGCTGGGACTGCTGGTTGTAGCTGGCGAGCCGGTGCCGGACCAACTGGTGGGTCATCGCGCGGGAGACACCGTCGATGGCGAACGTGTAGCTGGCGTGCTCGAGGGTCGAGGTATGTCCGGACGTGATGACGGTTTTGAGAACCGTGCCAACGGCCTCTTCCGACATCTTCTCCATGAGCTCCGCCGCGCCGATCGGCGCGTAGCACAGCCGGGCCGCGGCGGCGATGGCCCGCTCGGGCTCGGGGGTGTGATAGAGGAGCCGGACGTCCATCGCGGGCCTGCCTTTTCAGCGCCACCGGAATAGAAAGAGAGGCGGGACATGAGTCCCGCCTCTCATCATACCAACGTCAGCGAACTACTCGGCGGACTCTTCGACCGCGGGCTCTGCGGCGGGCGCGGCCTCGGGCTCTGCGGCGGGCGCGGTCTCGGGCTCTGCGGCCGGCTCGGTCTCGGGCTCTGCGGCGGGCGCGGCCTCGACCGCGGCTACGGCTTCGGCGGCGCCGGGCTCGGTCTCGGCGACCGGCTCGGCCACGGCCTCTTCGACGACCGGCGTGGCCGCGACGGCCTTCGCCGCGCGGCGCTCGAGGTCACGGGCGGACGCCGCCTCGGCGGCCTCCTTGGCCGTCCTGACCTCACGGGCCGCGACCACCGCCTCTTCGTGCGCCTTCTGGCGCGCTTCCTTGGCGGCGGCGTCCTTGACCATGACGGTCTCGGCCGCGCCCCCGAACTTATCGGAGAAGCGCTGGACACGTCCGCCGGTGTCGACGAACTTCTGCTTGCCGGTGTAGAACGGGTGGCACTGCGAGCACAACTCGATGTGGAGCTCGGGCTGCGTCGATCGGGTCGTGAACTCCGCTCCGCAGGAGCAGTGGACCTTGCACTCGACGTAGTCGGGGTGGATTCCGGTACGCATCTGATACCTCCGAGATAAGGGCGCCTGGTTTCCGACCAGGCGCGAGGACAGCCGGGCGATAGTAGCATGCGCCTTGCCACGACGGCAACGAGGCGGCGCGAGCGTGTACTATGGGGCTCGGCGGCGCGGGGCCGCCGACGGCCGCGCACGCGACACCCGGGGGGCCCACATGACCAAGGACGAGCTGCTCCGCAAGTTCGAGGAGCTGCGCAACGAGCACACGCACTACCGCGACGCCTCGAACAACTACGGCTGCTTCAACATCGAGCGGTGCCGCAACTGCAACTTCATCTACAACTCCCGCGGGGCGCTGTCATGCCACGGTGGGGACAGCCTCATCGAGTGCATCCAGTGCGTCGACTGCCGCAGCTGCGCCTACTGCGTCGGCATGACCGGCTCGGTCTACGCCATCCTCAACGTCGAGTACCCCGAGGCCGAGTACTACCGGATACTGACCGAACTGGGCGTCGACTGGATCGTCGAGGCCGAGTAGGGGCCGCCGGGGACGCCGCAGTCGACCCGCCGTCCTCGCCGCTCGTCGCGCCCGCTCGTCGCGCACCGCGATTCGCTTTCTGTGCACCTCAGCCCCTATACTGACGCGTCTGGCGCGCCGCCCCCGCGGCCGCTCACTCAAGACCCGGTTGTCCTTCGTCTCCCTCTGCGGCCCGTCGGATCGACTGCGTCTTACACGCAGTGCGACCCCATGGGCGCACAGAGAAGGAGAAGCCCTCTTGAGTTTCGACAACCTGGGTCTCGACCCACGCCTGCTCAAGGCTGTGGTGACCATGGGCTACACCGAGCCCACCCCTATCCAGTCCGCCGCCATCCCGCTCGTGCTCGCCGGCCGTGACGTCATCGGCTGCGCGCAGACCGGCACCGGCAAGACCGCCGCCTTCGTTCTCCCGATCCTGCAGCGGATCGCGCCGCGGGTGGGTGCGCCCAGAGTCCTCGTCGTCACCCCGACACGAGAGCTGGCCATCCAGATCGTGGAGGTGGCCACGGCGGTCTCCCGCACGACCGGGCACCGCATCGCCGCGGTCTACGGCGGTGTGGGCTATGAACCGCAGGTGAAGACCCTGCGCCGCGGGGTCGACATGCTCGTCGCAACTCCGGGCCGACTGCTGGACCTCGCCGCCCGACGCGACGTGGACCTGAGCCGCGTCGAGATACTCGTGCTGGACGAGGCCGACCGCATGCTGGACATGGGGTTCTGGCCCGACGTTCGGCGGATCCTCGCGCTGCTGCCGACGAAGCGGCAGAACCTGCTGTTCTCGGCCACGATGTCTCCGGTGGTGCTCAAAGTGATCGGCTCGACCCTGACCGATCCCGCACAGGTGAGCGTCGCTCCACCGGCCACACCGATCGAGGCGATCGAGCAGTCGCTCTATCCCGTCGTCGGCACCCAGAAGAACGACCTGCTGGTGAGGATCATCCAGGAGCGCGGCTTGGAACGCGTGCTCGTCTTCACCCGCACGAAGCACCGCGCCGACCGGGTCGCGCGCGTGCTCGACCGCGCGGGCGTGCGCAGCGCGGCCATCCACGGCAACCGCAGCCAGTCGCAGCGCCAGAACGCGCTCGAGGAGTTCAAGCGCGGCCGCTGCCGCGTGCTGGTAGCCACGGACATCGTGGCGCGCGGCATCGACGTGGAGGGGATCAGCCACGTGATCAACTACGACCTCCCCAACGTCCCCGACGACTACGTCCATCGGATCGGCCGCACCGCGCGTGCCGGACGCACGGGCGTGGCGCTGTCCCTCCTGGCGCCCGAGGAGCACGAGGCCCTTCGCGACATCGAGCGCAAGATAGGCGCCGTCATCGATTGCGCGGACCTCGCCGGCTTCGAGTACTCCCACGACCGCATCGTGCCCGACCCGGACCGCACGCACGAAGCCGTCCGCAAGGCGCCGCCGGCCAAGAAGCCGCAGTACGGGCGTCCCCACGGGGGAGCCCAGCACCGGCGCTCGGGGCGATAAGCTCCGCCCTCCACGAGTGCGAACACGAAGGGCCCCGCCGAGGCGGGGCCCTTCGTGCGTGTCGCGTATCCGGTCAGCGGCGCGGCGTCAGTCCCCGTTGCCACCCTTGACGCGAGAGATGGCGGCGAGGAACTCGCGGTTCGACTTCGTCTTGCGCAGCTTGTCGATCAGCAGCTCGATGGCCGCGCTGGAGTCGAGCGAGTGCAGCACCCGACGCAGCTTCCAGATGTAGGGCGCCTCGACCGGGTCCAGCAGGAGCTCCTCCTTGCGGGTGCCCGACTGGATGACGTCGATGGCCGGGAAGATGCGCTTGTCCGCCAGGCGGCGGTCCAGGCGCAGTTCCATGTTGCCGGTGCCCTTGAACTCCTCGAAGATCACCTCGTCCATCTTGGAGCCGGTCTCGACCAAGGCCGTGGCCATGATGGTGAGCGACCCGCCGAACTCGATGTTGCGCGCCGCGCCGAAGAACTTCTTGGGCGGGTAGAGCGCCGTGGAATCGACGCCGCCGGACAGGATGCGGCCGGACGCGGGACTGGCGAGGTTGTACGCGCGGCCGAGCCGCGTGATCGAGTCGAGCAGGATCACGACGTCGTAGCCGCTCTCGACGAGGCGCTTGGCGCGCTCGATGCACAGCTCGGCCACCGCGATGTGGTTGTCTGAGGGCATGTCGAACGTCGAGGAGAGCACCTCGCCGTGGATGGAGCGTTCCATGTCGGTGACTTCCTCAGGCCGCTCGTCGACGAGCAGGCACATGAGGTACACCTCGGGGTTGTTCGCGTGGATAGCCGCGGCGATGTCTTTCAGGATGGTCGTCTTGCCCGCCTTCGGCGGCGAGACGATCAGCCCGCGCTGGCCCTTGCCGATGGGGGCCACGAGGTCGATGATGCGCGTCGTGATCGCCTCGGGCTTCCACTCCATGGCGAACTTCTCATCGGGGTAGATCGGGGTCAGGTCGCTGAAGTTCTTGCGACCGATGATCTCCTCGGGCGTCTTGCCGTTGATCGAGTGAACGGACATCAGAGCCGCGTACTTCTCGGCTTCCTTGGGAGGCCGGATCTGGCCGCGCACCATGTCGCCGCGGCGCAGGCCGTATCGGCGCACCTGGGTCATCGAGCAGTAGACGTCACGGTCACCGGGCAGGTAGCCGCTCGTGCGGATGAACCCGTAGCCCTCCGGCAGGATGTCGAGCACGCCGACTATGTCGATGAAGCCCTCGGACTTGACCTTGGCCTCGAGGACCGCGTCGATCAGCGCGTCCTTCTTCTTGAGGGTCTTGGTGTCGATCTTGAGCTCCTCGGCCATCGCCTTCAGTTCCGCGATGGTCTTGGTCTCGAGCTCGGGCCGCGTGATGGAAGGAACGGCCTCGGCCGGACCGGAGCCCCGGCGACCTCTCTTGCGGGGACGTGCGCTCATGAGTTCTTCACTTTCTCCCAGTCCGCGAGGAACGACTCGAGCCCGCGGTCGGTCAGGGGATGCTTGACGATGTTTTTGAGTACGGCGAACGGCACGGTCGCGATGTCCGCTCCGATCAGCGCCGCTTGCGTGACGTGGTTCGCGCTGCGGATGGAAGCCGCGATGACCTCCACCGAGTGCCCGAAGTCGTAGTTGTTCAGGGCGGCCACCATGTTGGCCAGGTGCTCGATGCCGTCCTCGGAGATGTCGTCGAACCGGCCCACGAAGGGGCTGACGTAGAACGCCCCGGCCCGGGCCGACATGATCGCTTGAGGCACCGTGAAGCACAGCGTCATGTTCACCTTGATGCCCTTGTCGTACAGGCACTTCGTGGCGGCGAGCCCCTCGGGCATCACCGGCACCTTCACGACGATGTTCGGCGCCAGGGCGGCGAGCTCCTCGCCTTCCCGCACGATCTCGTCGCGGGTGAGCCCGACGGTCTCTCCGCTGACCGGTCCGTCCGTCAGCTCGCAGATGCGCTTCAGGTGGTCGTGGAAGCCCGAGAGCTTCCCGCCGATGCGCGAGTAGAGCGTGGGGTTGGTGGTGACCCCGGCCAACACACCCCAGCTGGCGGCCTCTTCGATCTCGGCGAGGTCCGCGGTGTCCAGAAAGAACTTCACGTGATGTTCACTCCCTCTTCCCCGGTCGCGAGGTCCCCGTCGGTCCCCGCGTCCCTGTCTCCCATGACGGCGCTCAAGATGTGTTCCAGCGTCTCGGACACGGTCCGGTCGAGCTGGTGGCTGTGGATGATGGGCGTGTCGTTCTCCTTCGCCATGTCCTCTATGTAGTGTCCCAGCAGGCGGATGTTCCCGAAGTTCTCGCGGTACTTCTCGAAGGGCCGGTTGCCGCCCGTCTGCACTTCCCGGATGTAGAAATGGCTGCGATGCGATTCCTCGTCATCGACCGTTATCACCAGTTGGACGACTCGCGCGTCCTTGAACTGGGAGGGTTCGATGTAGCCGGGGACGATGTGGACGCCCTCGACGACGAGGCTCATGCGCTCGACCACCGAGCGGTCGATGAGAGCCTTGATCCCGGTGGTCACCACGGCTGTCTGCTCGCGGAAGCCCACGATGACAGGGTCTGCGCCTTGGGGAACGGGGATCCGGAGGCCGCGCCAGGCGTTGAACGACGATTCGTAGATCGCCGGCATGAGCTCCTTGGAGAAGATACCACGCATGACCTCGCGAATGCTATCCGTCGAAGCGGTGCGCGTGATGCCGAGCCGGTGGGCGATCTCGGAGGCCACGGTCGACTTGCCCACGCCGGTGGTCCCCCCGATCATCACGATGAGCGGACGATCGAGCCGGTCGACCTCCTCGAGGCGCCGGTAGCGAACGGCGTACGAGGGGCCCGCGATCTCCTCCAGCGTGGCGGCCGCGAGCTCGCGAAGGCGTTCGAGCGACACCTGCAGCTCGCCGCGATCGCGCATGCGGCCCTCCATGGTGCGAGCGACCTCGTACGACCTTGCGGGGGCCAGTCCCGTCGCCATGAAGGACTGCGCCATGAGCCCCTTGCTGTAGGGGAGGCCGTATCTCAGGTCGCTGATGACTATGGGCTCGCGCTCATCGGGTGGCATCGCGGAACCTCTCCCTCCCCCGGACGAGGGCGAGCGCCGCGACGCCGCGCAGAGCCTCTTCGAGGTCGGTGGCGTCCTCCGACAGCGGCGTGTTGTCGCACAGCACCGTCGGCACGCCGGCGGCGTCCCCGACTTCGGCCACCACGTCGATGGCGGCCGCCTTCAACTCGGTGAGGAGCATGTCGAACGTGCCCGCGGCTTCGGCCAAGTCGGCTGAGAGCCGTAACCGGTCCGAGAGGTGGGAGCTGGCCGCCACCACCTCGCACCCGTGTTCCGCCTCGAGGTGCGCGATGAGCGCGGGCAGCAGCACGGGCGGCGCGGTCGTGGCGAAGAATACGCGGCGCCCGTCGACCGGCTCGAGCGGGCGGGGGCGGAACACGACGGGGATGATGGGCACCCCGGGCGCGAGATCGCGCACCGCGGCGAGCGTCTCGGCGACGCGTTCCGGCGAGGCGACGGGCGCCTCCGCCCCGGAGACCACGACGAGGTCCGCGGAGCGGATGCGAAGGGGGCCGAGATAGTCCGTGACGTAGCCCGGGCCTTGTGCGGCGCCGACGACGAGAACCGTCGCGTCCGCGTGCACGGGAGGGATCGCCGAACCGGACCCCTCGAGGATGAGCAGATCGCGCCCCAGCCCGTCGGCGAGAGCGGCGCCCTCGACCACGTTGCTGAAGAACACGGCGCCCGCGAGCCCTCCGCCGCAGCGGCGGCATCCCACCGTGGTGACGCGCGCCATGACCGCTTCCTCATAGTTGTCCGAGGCCGCATGCACCCCCGCGCGAGCCAGCGCCAGCAGGTCCGCGGTCGTGGGGGCGACCAGGTCCCCGCGGATGATGTCGGGCTGCTCGGGCCCCCCACGACCCATGGCGAGGACGACGACGTCATGGCCGGCGGCCGTGAACGTCCGCGCCGCGTGCGCGGACACGGCCGTCTTGCCCACGCGCTTGCCCGTCCCCGCGATCGCGAGGGTCGGCGTGCGGGTGGCCGCCGACGTGTCGGCGGGCGACAGCCGGAAGTCGGCGCCGCGATAGAGCACGCCCCTCCCAAGCGCGACGGACGCGAGCCGGAACCGGTCGGCGGAAGAGAGGACCGGCTCGTCGGAGAGGTCGACGACCTCGTCGGGAGCGTGGCGGTCGATGGCGGCGGCGAGCGCCGCTTCGGGGGAGGCGCCGCACAGGACCGGTACCCCGTACGCGGCCATGTTCGCGTCGGCGGCGACCTTCTCGGTACCGCCGGCGAACACGGCCGCGACGACCTCGTGCTGCGCGGAGAGCGCCGCAAGCGCATCGCGCACCACAGGCGGATAGTGCTCGCCGTCGATGATGGCGACGACCCGGCTCACGCGATGCCCTCGCCGTCGAATTCGACGACCGGGCGCCAGCGGCACGCGTGCTGGTGCGCCTTGCGGAAGTCGGCGACCGTCTCGCGCACGCCGAACGGATACGCCCGCGCGATCGTGACCCGGCCTGGGCGGATCTCGATGACGTTGTAGCAGGGCTGGACCCGGCCGCGCAGCCGCATGGAGCTGGCGGTCCCCGCGTTCACCACGAACATGTCCTCGAGTCGCCACACGTTGGGGACGTGCTTGTGCCCGCACAGGACGAGATCGCAGCCTTCAGACGTGAGAACCCGCAGCAGGTCGCCCGCGTCGTAGACGACGTTGCGCTCACGGCCGGTCCCGGGGACCGGCATGAGATGGTGGTGGATGCACAGGATCTTGAACTCGTCGGGATCGCCGAACTGCTCCTCGATGGTGCGATAGCGCTCCCGGCCGATGCGTCCGTTGTCCAGATCGGGCTCCGAGGAATCCAGCCCGATGATGTGGACCCCTTCGAGCACCAGCTCGCTGTCGCGCGGACCGAAGAGTTCCTCGAAGTGGATCTCGCCCACGTTGCGTGCATCGTGGTTGCCCGGTATCACGAGCATGCGCTCGCACTCGATGCCGTCGAGGAGCGCCCGGGCCTCCTCGAACTCGCCGCGGAAGCCCATGTCGGTGAGGTCGCCGGTCACGACCACGACGTCGGGATGCAACTCGTTGACCTCGGCGACCACGCGCCGCCCGAGCGCCTCGCGGTAGTAGATGGACCCACAGTGCAGGTCCGATATCTGGGCGATCACGATGGGGTCGGCGTCGGTCATCTTGTCCCTCGCGCCTCCTTAGAAGCCGCACCACGGGCAGGTCGGCGCTATCGCGTCACGGGTCCCGATCGCCTCAGCGACCCGAGGTCCAAAGCGTCGAGCCCGCCGCCGAAGCCGATCGCGCCCGTCAGCTGATTCAGCAGGCCGCTGAGAGTCTCGGCCCGATAGGTGACGATCCGTGGTTCGCCGTGGATCTTGCCGAGCCGCCCGGCTTCCTTGATCGCGTCGCGATAGTTGCCGAGCTTGTCCACGAGCCCGAGATCCTTGGCCTTGGCGCCCGGCCAGGCCCAGCCCGTCGCGAGCTTCTCCACATCCGCGGTCCGCAGCTTGCGGCCCTTCGCCACGAGTTCGATGAACTGCTCGTAGACGAGGTGCATGTCCGACTGGAACATCGCCGTCTCGGTCGCGGTGAGCGCCCGCTGTCCGGCCCCGGCGTCCTTGTATACCCCCTCGTGGAGATAGGTGAACTTCACGCCGATCTTCTTGTACAGCTCCGAGAGGTCCGCCACGGTCAGGATCACGCCGATGCTGCCCACGTCGGACGAAGGGGTCGCCATGATCTCGTCGCACTGCGACGCGACCATGTAGGCGCCGGAGGCCCCCATGTCCCCGATGCTGGCGATGATCGGCTTGGTCGTGCGAGCGACCTCCTCGGCGATCTCCATCGATGCGGAGGCCGTTCCGCCGGGCGAATCGATGCGGAGGATGATCGCCTTGATGGAACCGTCGTCCTGGGCGCGGCGCAGCTGGGTGATGATCGTCTCAGGCGTGATGGACGTCCCTGACAACCCCGTGCCACCGACGCCGGCGATCTCGGAGTCGATGTAGATCACTGCGACCGCGTCCCCGGACGGGAGAGAACCCCCCGACAGCGCGGCCCAGCTGGCCAGCCCGCAGCAGCTCGAGATCAGCAGCAGGACCGCGACGACCGCGACAGCGATCCAGATCCCCTTCTTGGACCGACGCGGCGGGTTCACCACCTGCGGGACCGTCTGTGGGAGGGCGACGCCCACCTGCCCCTGATCGCTCATCTCTCTCTCCCTCTCGCTACATCGGGCCCCCGGGCTCCCGCCTCAGGCGATGACCCTTGGACCGTGCCTGTCGACCGGCAGCACCATCGGCGCCTGTCGTCCGCTGCGCCCCGCGAGCATCCCCGCGGCCCGGTGCGCGACCGCGACGGCTCTGGCCAGGGCGTCGCCGTCATCTGTTCCCGAAACGAGCCCGATGACCGTCGGCCCGGATCCCGACAGCGCGGCCCCATCCGCCCCCGCAGCCACGAGCGCGTCGCCCACGTCCTCAAGATCGGGCACGGCCACGGAGCGGTACCTCTCGTGCAGCCGGTCGGCCATGCCGGCTCTGATCAGCTCGCGTCGTCCCAAGGCGATGCCCGCTGTCAGCAGGCCGGCGCGTCCGACATTGAACGCCGCGTCGCGATGGGGCACGGTCGGCGGCAGCAACTCCCGCGCCTTCGCGGTGGCCAGCCGGTTGTCGCTGACCACGCACACCGCGGCGAGGCCCCCGGCCGGCTCCAGACGGGCGAAGTGCCAGTCATCGTCGCGCCAGCACAGCGTGAAGCCGCCCACGAGCGCGGCAGCGACGTTGTCGGGATGTCCCTCGATGTCCGCGGCGAGCGCGAACAGCTCCTGCGTGGAGAACGGGCGCCCGACCAGCTCGTTGCCCGCCACGAGCCCGGCGATGATCGCGGCTGAGGAACTGCCGAGACCGCGGCCGATCGGGATCTCGTTGTGGCACACGAGGGTCGCCCCAGTGTCGGGCCGACCCACCTCGGTGAATATCCGAAGTAGCGCGGTCACCACACGGTTGTCGCGCGCCAGGGTAGCGTCGTGCTCTCCCTCACCGCTCACCTGGACGTCCCACGATCCGTCCGCGGAGAGTGCGACGGTGATCTCGTTGCGCAGCCCGAGCGCCAGTCCGAACGAGTCGTAGCCCGAGCCGAGGTTGGCCGACGTGGCGGGCACCGAGACGGTGACGGGTGCCACGATCGCTACAGATCCTCGACGCGGATGACCGCGGTGACCTCGGTCACCACGTCGAACGCGCGAATGTCTTGGAGGGCCGAGCGCACGGCGCCTTCGCCCGCCTGGTGGGTCACGTACACGATCTCGGCATCGCCCGTCTCGCACACCCGCTTCTGGATGACCGAAGCGATCGACACGCCGTGGTCGGCGAACGCACCGGCCACCTTTGCCAGCACGCCGGGCTCGTCGGCCACCACGAGGCGTACGTAGTAACCGGTCGTCAGCGTCGAGATGTCCCGCACCGGGATCTGCTCGTTGCACGTGCAGCCCACGAGACCGAGGCAGCCTCCGGCCACGTGGCGCGCCACATCGATGACGTCACCGACGACCGCCGAGGCGGCGGGGAGCGAGCCGGCGCCCTCGCCGAAGAACATCGTCTCGCCCACCGCGTCGCCCGTCACGTAGATGGCGTTGTAGACGCCCGTCACGTTGGCGAGGGGGTGCGTCACCGGGATCATGGTCGGGTGGACCCGCGCGTCGATGCCCTCCGGCGTGCGCCGGGCGATGGCCATCAGCTTGATGGCGTAGCCCATCTCCGCCGCGTACGCGATGTCGGACGGCGTGACGGCCCTGATGCCCTCGACGGGCACCTCGTCCACCGTCACTCGCGAGTTGAAGGCTATCGAGGCGAGGATCGCGATCTTGGCCGCCGCGTCGTGCCCGTCCACGTCGGCCGTGGGGTCGGCCTCGGCATATCCGCGCGCCTGCGCCTCGGCCAGGGCCGAGGGGTAGTCCGCGCCGTCGGCCGCCATCCGCGACAGGATGTAGTTGGTGGTGCCGTTCACGATGCCGAGAACGGACGTGATCTCGTTGCTCACCAGGCAGTGCTTGAGCGGCGAGATGATCGGGATCCCTCCGCCGACGGCCGCCTCGAAGGCGATGTCGACTCCCGAGGCGGCGGCGGCCTCCATGACCTCCTGGCCGTGCGCGGCCATGAGCGCCTTGTTCGCCGTGACGACGCTGCGCCCGGAGCGCAGTGACGAGAGCACCACGTCGCGGGCGAAGCCGGTGCCGCCGATGAGCTCGATGACGATGTCGACGGCCGGGTCGGCGATGACGTCGCCCGCCTCCGTGGTGAACCGGTCGGAGGGCAGCCCGAGCGCCGACGCGCGAGTCGCGTCGCGGTCCGCGAATCGCACCAGCTCGATGTCGACGCCCGCGCGACGGCGGAAGTCATCCCTGTGGCGGCCGAAGATCTCGACCACTCCCGAGCCGACGGTTCCGAGCCCTATGAGTCCGACACCTATCGTGCGCATGAACCGGTTCCCTTCGGCGTGCGACGGGTTGCGAGATACGCGGTCGGGAAAGACATCACGGGAGGTGCGCGCGGGAGACCGGGCGCGCCATGCGAGTATAGCGCACGGACCGGCTCCTGGAAGCGGAGCGACTGTCCGGAGCGGACCTATCGGATCTCGCAACGGAGCATGTCGTCATAGGTCTCTCGGCGCACCACTACCCGCGCTTCCCCGCCGCTCACGAACACCACGGCAGGCCGGACCTGCTTGTTGTAGTTGCTGGCCATCGACTGGCAGTAGGCCCCCGTGGAGCACACGCACACGATATCGCCGATCTCGATCGGCTGGACCCGGACGTCGCGGGCGATCAGGTCGCCGGTCTCGCAGTGCTTTCCGGCGATGGTGACGACCTCGCTGCGCGCCTGGTCGGCGCGGTTCGCCACGAGCACCTCGTAGTGGGCGTCGTAGAGCGCAGTCCGGATGTTGTCCGTCATGCCCCCGTCGACGGCCACGTAGGTCCGGATGCCGCGCACCTCCTTGATGGTGCCCGCCGTGTAGAGGGTGACTCCGGCATTGGCCACGATGGAGCGCCCGGGCTCGACCATGATGGTCGGCACCGGCAGGCCGTCACGCTCGCAGTGATCCTTGATACCGTCGACGATGACCTTGCCGTACTGCTCGACGGTGGACGGCTCGTCCGGCAGGCCGTAGGCGATCCCCAGACCGCCGCCCGTGTCGAGTTCGCGCACGACGAGCCCTGTCTCGCGCCGGATCGCATCCATGAAGTGGACGATGACCTCGATCGCCTTGGCGTAGCTCTGCAGGGCGAAGATCTGGCTGCCGATGTGCATGTGCAGGCCCGCCAGGTCGATGCATGGGAGCTCCAGTGCCCGACGCACCGCCTCCATGGCCAGACCGTGGTTCATCCCGAAGCCGAACTTCGAGTCGCTCTGACCCGTCTGGATGTAGCCGTGCGTGTCCGGCTTGATGCCGGGTGTGATGCGCAGGAGGATGCCCTGCATCTTGCCCATCTCCGTGGCGATGCAGCTGACCCGCTCGAGTTCCTCGAACGAATCGACCACGATGCGCCCGACGCCGGCCTTGATGGCCTCGTGCAGCTCGAGCATGGTCTTGCTGTTGCCGTGGACGTAGACCCGGTCGAGCGGGAAGTCGGCCGCTATCGCGAAGGCAAGCTCGCCCCCGCTCGAGACGTCCAGTGAGCAGCCTTCCTCGGCGACGAGACGGCACATCGCCACGGACATGAAGGCCTTCCCGGCGTAGATCGTGCGGCAGTCCCGCCAGTGGTACGTGGTCCACTTCACGTATTCGCGCAACTGACGGCGGATGTGTTCCTCGTCCATCACATACAGCGCGGTGCCCTGCTCCCGCGCCAGCTTCGTCATGTCGACCCCGCCGATCCACAGGCGGTCACCGCGCATCTCGGCCGTCATCGGCAGGACCGCCGAGAGGTCCTCGACGACCGTCATCGGCTCCTGCGGGACCGGTTCCGTCGTGGCGGCCATCGTGGCGCTCCTTCGCATCAGGTGTTCATCCATTGTAGCGGAGCCTCGGGGGCGGCCGACCGCTTCCCGCCGATCCGGCGACCCGAGTGGTTCGCGTCACACTCGCGTGATATCCTTATGTACATCCTGTGCAGGAGGTACCGACGTGACCAGAGTCAGCGTGGCGGAAGCCCGGCGAGACCTCGCCGATATCATCAACCGGGCGTCCTACGCCCACCAGCGCACCGTGATCACGCGACACGACGCGGACGTGGCAGCCGTGATCTCCATCGATGAGCTGCGCCTTCTCGACGCCCTCATGGAGAAGTGGGAGGACGAGCGAGACGTCGCTGACGCGAACGACGCCACTTTCGAGGCGGGCGAGGAGCGGATCGCCTGGGAGACCATCAAACGCGATCTGGACCTGTAGCCCCGCGTGGCCACGTACCTCATCCAGTTCCTGCCCGCGGCCGACAGGCAGCTGCGCACGCTCCCCCGCGAGGTCCAGAAACGCCTGGCGGAGGCGATCGACGCCCTGACGTCGGAGCCCCGGCCTACGGGAGTGAAGCACCTCACGGGCCCGGGCGACCTCTGGCGCATCCGCGTCGGCGCCTACCGCGTCGTGTACACGATCGAGGACGACCGGCTGGTCGTGCTCGTCATTCGGCTCGGGCCTCGCCGGGACGTGTACCGGGAACTCTGATCGCCCCGGTCGTGGGCCGGACTACATCCGTTGCGGGGCGCCGACGCCCAGGAGGCCGAGAACGCCGGCCAGCACGATGCGGCTCGCATCCACGAGCGCCAGCCGTGCCCCCGTGACGGCGGCGTCGTCCGAGACGACGCGGCACAGCGTGTAGAACTGGTGGAACGACGCCGCTAGGTCCTCGGCATACGTGGTGAGCTTGTGCGGAGCGAGCCGGTCGGCCGCCATCTCGACGACCTCGGGAAACTCCGCGAGCTTGCGCAGGAGCGTGAGCTCCGCCTGGTCGGTCAGCAGCGACAGGTCGGCGCTCATGGGGACGAACGTGCCGGCGGCCGCCGCGTCCGCGACGTCGGCCTCCGCGGGCAGCCCCGCGGCGCGGCGAAGGATCGAGCAGATGCGCGCGTGCGCGTATTGGACGTAGTACACGGGATTCTCGCTTGACTGCTCCTTTGCCAGCCCGATGTCGAAATCGAGGGGCTGGTCGGTCCCCCGCCGCAGGAAGAAGTATCGGGCCGCATCGGGCCCCACCTCGTCGAGGAGCTCCTCGAACGTGACCATCTCGCCCGTGCGCTTGGACATGCGCACGATCTCGCCGTTGCGCAGCAGAGTCACGAGCTGGCCGATCACGATGTCGAGCTGGCCCGGGTGACCGAGCGCGGCGCACGCCGCCTTCATCCGCGCCACGTAGCCGTGGTGATCGGCCCCCCAGATGTTGATCACGCGGTCGAACCCGCGCGCGAACTTGTCCATGTGGTAGGCGATGTCGGCGGCGAAGTACGTGAGGTCGCCGTCGGCCTTTCGCAGCACCCGGTCCTTGTCGTCGCCATACTCGGGCAGCGCGGTCGAGGCGAACCATGTCGCCCCGTCCTTCTCGTAGATGTAGCCGGCCTCGCGAAGGCGATCCATCGCGACGTCCACCTCGCTGCGGCCGTCCGGTCCCGGCGCGTGCAGGCTGCGCTCCGAGAACCACACGTCGAAGTCGACGCCCATACCGTGGAGAACGCTTCTCAGATGCTCGAGGACCTGCGCGTACGCCTTCTCCCGGAAGTGCGCTTCGCGCTCGGCGGGATCGGCGTCGGACCAGACGGCGCCCTCCCCTTGACAGATCTCCTCGGCAATCTCAGCGATGTAGGTGCCCTGGTACCACTCGTCCTCGAACGGAACCTCGCGGCCGCAGTGCTGTAGATACCGGGCGGCGACGGACTTGGCGAAGATGTCCATCTGCACGCCGGAGTCGTTCACGTAGAACTCGCGCTGGACTCGCCATCCAGCGTGCTCGAGCACGCGCGCCATGCTGTCACCAAGCGCCGCCCACCGGCCGTGACCGACGTGCATCGGACCGACCGGGTTGGCCGAGACGAACTCGACCTGCACCCGGCGCCCGTGGCCCAGGTCCGAACGGCCGAAGTCGGCGCCCTGCGCCCGTACCTCGACGACCAGGCGCTGCAGCGCCGCGTCCGACAGGCGCATGTTGATGAACCCCGGCCCAGCGACCTCGACGGCGGCGACATCGGGATGGCCCGCGATGCGCGCCGCGATGACGTCGGCCAAGACACGAGGGCTCGTTCCAGCGGCCTTGGCCGCGACCATGGCCACGTTCGTCGCCCAGTCACCGTGCGCGGGATCCCTTGGGCGCTCGAGCTCGACATCCGGCAGCTCGGCGAGCGCGACCTCGCCCGCCGCGACCGCGGCGGCTAGAGCGTCTTCTACCAGAGTGACGAGCATCTGCTTCATGAGCCGTGACTCCCGTGCGTCCGCGAGCGGTGGGTGTCCTTGCAGGATACCCGAGCGTGACGGACTTGGGTCAACGCGCGTCAGAGCCGAGGCGTAGTGTGGGGACATGGCCACTCCGCAGACACCCGGACCGCACGTGACAGGACACGCCCGCCCACGCGCCAGCGGGCTCGGCCTCAGCATGGCGATCGCGATTCTGTCCATGACGGCGATCGCGGGATGCACGGCTCCCGGCATGTCCGCGGCGCCCACCGCACCCGCGGCGCCGGCCTCGCGCATCACCGCCCCGGCGCCCCCCGAGTCCGCGTCGGCCGCGCCGCCCGCCGTGCGCGAGGCCGTGGTCACGCGGGTGGTCGACGGTGACAGCATCCACGTCCGGACGGGTGGCGTTGCGGACGAGACCATCCGCCTCATCGGCGTGAACACGCCCGAAGCGACCACCCGGCGCGAGGCGTACGGCGACGAGGCCTCCGACTACACGCGACGCACGCTGAGCGGGCGTCGCGTGTGGCTGGAGTTCGACGTGGGACCGCGCGACAGATACGGCCGCACCCTCGCCTACGTCTGGCTGCAGCCGCCCGAGTCGCGCGACCCGTCGGAGGTGCGCGCCAAGATGTTCAACGCCCGCCTCCTGCTCGACGGGTACGCCCGCCTGATGACCATCGCGCCGGATGTGGCGTACGCGGACGTGTTCGTGCCGCTCGAGTCCGAGGCGCGCGACGCGTCCAGGGGCCTGTGGGGGCTGCCCCCGCCGGGCCGGGCAGCCCCCGTGCGCGTCGAGCGCTCAGACCGGCTTCGGCGCGCGCTTGAACACAGTTTCCCAGTCGACCTTCGCCGTCTTCGACATGAAGTAACCCAAGGTGAGCACCGAGCCGACCGTCACCGCCAGCCCCGTCAGTCCCTCGAAGAAGAAGCTGTAGCTGAACAGCACGAGGAAAAGCAGCTGGCTGACCGCCACCTCGACAAGGACGGACGACCATCCGAGCACGGCGCGGAGGTAGCCGACGACGAGCACCACCGAGGCCAGCGACGCGATGCCGAACGCGATCTCCACCGGGATCTGGTCCGCGAGGTACGACAGAAGGAGGTGGAACGCGAAGAACGCCGCGGCCAGGAACCCGTAATGCACGGGGTGCAGCTTCACGTCGCGGGTCGCGGTGAGCAGGACGAGCCCCGCGAAGAAGAAGAGCAGGGACACCGGCGCGAAGAACGCGATGCGATACACGAGCGGTCCGGGGTTCGCCGGCTTCGGCATGACCAGCGAGATGTCGCGCCCGCTCACGACGCTGTCGCACGCCCAAGTGAGCGCGAGCCCTTGGCCACTGGTGCTCTTGGCGGTGGGCGACACGCTCCCGTCCGTGAAGTCCACGTCCGTGAAGTCGGTGCGCATGGTGAGGCGGAAGTCCTTCATCACCCCGACGCCGTCGGGCCGCGGGACGTATCGCCACTCGTTCATTCCGAAGGTCCGGTAGCCCGTCGCGACGGTGACCCCGGCCGATGGGGCGAGATGGAAGGCGGCGGTCGCCGCCCCCTCGACGTAGGTGACCGGGACGTCACGGCCGTCCACCTTCACCACGAAGCCGTCATACACTCCGGCGGCTGACGGGAACGTGAAGGTCATGATGGCGTCGACCGGATGCGTGGTCGGATTGCTCACTGTGTAGGCGGCTGTGAAGCCCACCTTGTACGTGGCGAACCACAGCAGCCCTTTTCGGCGCTGGTCGAGCCGGAAGTCCACGGTCGCGTTCGTCGAATCGACCGCAAGCACCCCCGACGCGGTCCGGGTGCCGTCGGCCGTCTCGTATGTGAAGCCGGGAGCCTGCTGGGATTGCGGCTCGCCGTACAGGC
Organism: Coriobacteriia bacterium; assembly: GCA_025361335.1. Taxonomy (GTDB): domain Bacteria; phylum Actinomycetota; class Coriobacteriia; order Anaerosomatales; family PALSA-660; genus JANYAK01. The sequence goes on along the minus strand of JANYAK010000050.1, from coordinate 17,921 downwards.
CCGACACCTTGGAGGTCATGCTGCGGTCGGCCTCTTGCGAACGGAAGAGATTCGACGTGCCGAGCACCATCCATGCCGCGGCGGCCAGAACAAAGATCAGGAACACGGCGAACAGACGTAGCGGTGTCATCGGACCTACTTCCCTCGCGAGCCCGAAGGGCCGCGGCGAGGATCGTTGCGCCCCCGCCCCTCCCTTTAGTCACTCTCGAGTATGTCCCGGCCCGGTGGCAGCGCGGCGGCGGCGGGATGGCGGAAGCCGCACCATGCGGTGACGGTCGGGCAACGCCGTGGGGCGGCGGCGTTCAGAGGCGCGCCGCGTGCTCCTTGTAGAGGAGGTAGAGCGCCTGCGTCCCACTGTCGGCGCCGCCGCGCTCGGCGAGGCGCTCGTAGAGGCGCAAGGCGAGCTCCAGCCCCGGCAGGTCGATCGCCATCTCGCGCGAGCATTCCAGAGCGATGCGCATGTCTTTGATGAAGTGCTTCACGTAGAAGCCCGGAGCGAAGTCGCCCGCCAGCATGCGGGGCGCGTAGTTCGCAAGCGACCAGCTGTTCGCCGAGCCCGCTGTGATGCTCGTGAGCACCTTCTCGGGGTCGAGGCCCGCGGCCTCGGCGTACGCGAGGGCCTCGCACGCGCCGATCATCGCGCCGGCGATGGAGATCTGGTTGCTCATCTTCGTGTGCTGTCCCGCGCCTGGCCCGCCCTGAAGCACCACGTTGGGACCCATGACGCGCAGCAGGGGCTCGACCGACGCGAACGCCGCGGGGTCGCCGCCCACCATTATCGTCAGCCGTGCCTCGCGCGCGCCCACGTCTCCGCCAGAGACCGGCGCGTCGAGTACGGGCACGCCGACGGCGGCACCCGCCGCATGTACGCGCTGCGCGAGAACGGGCGACGAAGTGGTCATGTCGATGAGCACGGTCCCGGGAGCCGACGCCGCGACGAGGCCGTCCGATCCGAGGTAGACCTGCTCGACGTCCGCGGGATAGCCGACGATCGTGATCACCGCGGCGGCTCCTTCGGCGGCCTGCCCGGGAGTCTCACACCAGACGGCACCCCGATCCACCAGAGGGGCGGCCTTCTCGCGGGTCCGGTTGTGGACGCGCAGGCGATATCCGGCGTCCAGAAGGTGCCCCGCCATGGAGCGCCCCATCACGCCCGTCCCGACAAAACCGATGATCGAACCTGGAGCCGCCATGAGTCGTCCTCCCCGCCCGTGATCGTCACCGCGACAGGATAGCATCGCGCGAGGGACCCGCAGGCTCGCGGGCGAGCCGGGTCATGACGGCCCTGTGTGTCGGACGCTATCATCGCTGTCGACAGACCGTTGGAACCCCTCGTGGTGCCGGCCGCTCTCTGGATCGCGCTCGACCTGGCACGCGACAGTTCCTGGCCGAGAACGCGGGCGACTGGCTTGACGGGGTCGACAACTCCGAGTTCTTCACGAGCTTCACCATCACCTCGGTGACGGTGTCGGGCAAGAGCGGTACGGTCTCGACGACGGAGGAGTGGCCCGACGGACCCACCCCCAGGGTGTATGGCGTGGTCGAGCAGGGCGGCAACGTGCTGGTCGGCGCCTGGACGGTCCCCTGGCCGCCCCCGGCCGCCGCGGGGCAGCGGTCCCCAGCCCCCCACCCCGGTCGCCGCCGATCCCGCGACGCCTACAGGTGATAGGGCTCGTTGCGCATGATGCGGAATGCGCGGTAGACCTGCTCGAGGAGCACCACCCTGCACAGCTGGTGCGGCAGGGTCATCGGCGACAGCGACAGGCTCTGGTCGGCGCGCGCGAGCACGTCGGGCGCCAGCCCCGCGCTTCCGCCTACGACGAACGTGACATCGGCCACGCCGTCCACCATGAGCCCTTCGAGCGACTTCGCGAGGTCCTCGGACGACATGCGCCGCCCGCCGACCTCGAGGGCCACCACGTGCGAGGAGTCGGGGATCGCCCTCAGCAGGTCAGCCCCCTCCGAGCGGACGGCGCGCTCGATCCCGTGCGAGAGATCACGGTCGGCGATCTCGACCAACTCGACGGTGGCGTAGCGCCCCAGCCTCTTGACGTATTCGTGGCACGCCTCGCGCCAGTAGCGCTCCTTGAGGCGGCCGACAGCGGCGATGCGTAGTTTCAGCACGCGCGCCCTACTTGGTCGCGTCCGAGCCCAGCGTCACCTTCATGGTGAGTCGCTGGGTCCCGCGCAGCACGATGACATCCACTGTCTCGCCCACCTTGCGACTCCGGATCGCCGCGAACGCCTCCTCCACGCTGGTGATCGGGTCGCCCCCGAGCGACACCAGGATGTCGTTGGCCTTGATGCCCGCTGTGGCAGCCGGCGACCCGGCCACGACGCTTTGGATGAACGCCCCGGTCGTGTCGCCGGGCAGCCCGAGCTGGGCGAGCACGGCCGCGTCAGCCGTGGCCATGGACACGCCGAGGAACGGATGCATCGCCTTGCCGGTGGCGATGAGCTGGTCCGCGACGCCCTTGGCGAAGTCGATCGGGATGGCGAAGCCGATCCCGGCCGAGGCGCCGGAGGTCGATTGGATGAGCGTGTTGATGCCGACCACGCGACCAGCCAGATCGCACAGAGCGCCTCCCGAGTTGCCGGGGTTGATCGAGGCATCCGTCTGGATGAGGTTCGTGTACTGGGTGAGGCTGGCACCCCCGCCGAGAGAGTTCGCGAGGTTGGATCGGTGCAAGGCGGACACGATGCCGCTGGTGACCGTCTTGTCCAGCCCGAACGGGCTGCCGATGGCGACCACCGTCTCGCCCACCTTGAGCGCGGAGGAACTCCCCATCTCCGCGGCGATCAGGCCGGTCTTGTTCACCTTGATGACCGCAAGGTCGGTCGAAGGGTCGGTCCCCACGACCTTCGCGGGCACGTCCTGCGTGCCGAGGCGGATGCTGAGCGAGTCCCCTGCCTCCACGACATGGTCGTTGGTGAGGATGTAGCCGTCCGAGCGGATGATGACGCCGCTGCCGTTACCGACCACCCGCGTCCCGCTCACACCGGTGAACGGGTCGACGCCCGACTGCGAGATCGAGACGTTCACGACCGACGGATTCACCTTGGCCGCGACCGCTTCGACAAGCAGGTCATCGGAATCCTGCTTGGAACCCGCGGGGCTCGTCGTAGGGGCCGGGGTGGACGTGCCCGGTGTGGTGGGCGTGGTCGACGCGGTGCCGGCGGGTGGATAGAGATACACCGCCGCGCCGACCAGCGCTGCGCCCAGCAGGCCTCCGATGATGCCCGCCAGAAAGACCCCCGGTCCCCGACGCTTCGGGGCGTCGGCCCGCCGGGGCGGATCGGACCCTGAGGCCGGCTCGGGGGGAGCCGGTGGTGTGTACTGCGCCGGGTAGTAGGGCGCGGACGCGCTGGGGGGGCCGCCGGGGCCACCTGGGCCACTTGGCTCGCTCGGAACGCCGTTCGCATCGGAGTCGCTCATGGAGGTCACCTCGAGTCTCTGGTCGTCGGCCGCTCGGTGCGATCAGCCTCGATGAGCGTATACCCGCGGCATGCGTATGGAAGGCATTCCCACAGAAACTACATGAAGCCGGCACGAGTATTCCGCGGCGACACCCGGCTTGGCCCGCGTGGCCCCCGTCACGGTCAGCGGAGCGCGACCCCGGGCATCGTCAGCAGCGGCGCGGCGGCCACGCCGAGCAGGAGGGTGGCGGCGACGCAGATACCGATCGCGACATCGGCGGCGTGGGTCCGCTCGAGATCCTCGGGTACGGCGCTGGCCCGCTGAGAGAAGAACGCCGCCTGCAGGACCCGCAGGTAGAAGCCCGCCGAGACCACGCTCATGAGCACGCCGACGACAGCCAGCCACGCGAGACCCGCGTCAAGCGCCGCCTGGAACACGTACAGCTTGCCGAAGAAGCCCACCAAGGGCGGAACGCCCACGAGGGAGAGGAGGAACACGGCGAGCGCCGACGCCATCCACGGTCGTCGGCGGACCAGCCCCGCCAGAGTCTCCAGGTCGGTACCCTCGTCGGCAGCGACCAGCATCACCCCCATCGAGGGGACGGCGTAGGCCAGCACGTAGAAGGCGGCCGCTCCGGGCCCCAAGCCCGAACCGGAACCGAGAGCGAGCAGGACGTAGCCGACGTGCGCGACCCCCGAGTAGGCCATCAGACGCCTCACGTCGCGCTGCGGGAACGCGGCGACGTTCCCGAGCAGCACCGAAGCGACAGCCGCCGCCAGAAGGATCACACGCATCCCCGGCACCTGCGGGGCCAGCACGTCCGCCACCCGGACCAGCGCGACCACGCCGGCGATCTTGGGCACGGTCGAGACGAACGCCATCGACGAGGCGGGGGACCCCGCGTACGCATCCGGCGCCCACCAGTGGAACGGGGCGGCGGACAGCTTGGCCAGCAGCCCCACCGCGACAAGGGCCACGGCGAACAGCCCCATGGCGCCGCCCCCCACCCGCGCGCCCGCGTACGCGGTGGTGCCGGACAGCCCGAGGACGAACGAGAGTCCGTACAGCATCGTCACGCTGGTGACCATCGACAGGATGAAGTACTTCATGGCGCCCTCGAGACCGCGTTCGCTGTCGCGATCGAATCCCACGAGCACGTACAGCGGCATGGTGGCCGTCTCCAGGGCGAGGAACAGCACCACCCAGTCATTCGCGGATGCGACCAGCATCGACCCGAGCGACGACAGCAGCACCAGCGTGGCGGCATGTCGGACGCGGCCCACGCCCAGCCCCTTGCCGGCCAGCCACACGAGGAACACGGCGGTCAGCAAGCCGGTCGCGATGCGCGCTGCCTGCGCCGCGCCGTCGACTGCCAGCATGGCGCCGAACGGCGTCACCTCGCCCTGGCCCGCCCACAGCGCGAGGCCGGCCGCCGTCAGGGCCCCCACCGCTCCGAGCCAGGCGCCCGCGCGCCTGCGCCCCCGGAGCACGGCGTCGGAGAACATGACGAGCAGAGCCGTTGCCAGCAGGGTGATCTCCGGCGCTATGAGTGCCCACGAGCCCATGTCACGCGGCTCCTGTGACGACGACCGAAATCGCCTTCACGGCCGGATCCACGAACCGCAGGATGCTGTCCCAGTACAGACCGACCGCGAATGTGAGAGCGATCAGCGGGGCGAGCACCGCAAGCTCGCGCGGGGAGGCATCGCTCATCCCCTCGGTCGCGGCGGACGGCTTGCCCAGAACCACGCGCAGGACCATCCACAGCATGTAGGCCGCCGCGAGCAGGACCCCCGAAGCGGCTCCGATGGTGATCCACTTGGGCAGCAGCGCGCTGCGCCAACCCCCGAGGAGCGATAGGAACTCACCGACGAAGCCGGACAGGCCCGGCAGGCCGAGCGAGGCGAACGAGGCGAACGCCAGCAGGCCGCCGGTCAGCGGGGCGGCGACCACGAGGCCGGACAGATCCGCGATCGCGCGGGTGTGTGTGCGCTCGTAGACCATCCCCACGAGCAGGAAGAGCATGCCCGTCACGATGCCGTGGCTGAACATGACCGCCACCGCGCCGTCCAGTCCCTCGACCGTGCCGGCGGCGATCCCGAGCATGACGAATCCCATATGCGAGACGGAGGAGTACGCGACCAGCTTCTTGAGGTCGGTTTGCGCGAACGCGACGGCAGCGCCATAGACGATGGAGATGACGGCCAGCACCCCAATGAACGGGGCCCACGCCCTCGCGGCGTCGGGCAGCATCGGGAGGCTCACGCGTATGAACCCATACGCCCCCATCTTGAGCAGGACGCCCGCGAGCAGGACCGAGGCCGCCGTGGGAGCCTCGACGTGCGCGTCCGGCAGCCATGTGTGCAGAGGCCACACCGGCACCTTCACCGCGAATCCGAGGAAGAACGCCAGGAACACCCACCACTGGAACCCGAAGGGCAGGGCCCCCGAGGCGCCCGCCTTCGCCAGCGCCAGCATGTCGAACGTGCCGCCCGCCGGGTGCAGGTACAGCGCGAGGATACCGACCAACATGAACACGGACCCCAGCAGGGTGTAGAGGAAGAACTTGATCGCCGCGTACTCCCGCTTCGGCCCGCCCCACAGCCCGATGAGGAAGAACATGGGGACCAGCACGAGCTCCCAGAACACGTAGAACAGCACGAAGTCGAGAGCCACGAACACGCCGTTCATCCCCACCTGCAACAGCAGGAGCATCGCGAAGTACGCCTTCGGCCGGTCCTCCTGCTTCCACGAAGCGATGACCGCGAGCAGACCGAGCAGGGCGGAGAGGCCGAGCATGGTGAGCGAGATGCCGTCGACCGCCATGTGGTAGCGGATGTGGGCCTGCGACACCCAAGGGACGTCGATGGCGAACTGCATGCCTCGGGCGACGTCGAAGTGCGCGGCGACCCACGCGACCAGCGCGAGGTCGACGCCCATGACGGATGCGGCGAGCCACTTGGCCCCACGGCTGTCGCGCGGCAGCAGCGCGATGGCCACGAGGCCGGCGAGAGGCAGGAACACGATCACCGTGAGCAGCACGTCGTTCAGACTCCCCTCAAAAAGATCCACAGGACCAGCACGATGAGCGCGGCGATGGAGAGCCGCTGGTAGGTCTGCACGCGACCGGTCTGGATGCGCCTCAGCCGCGCGCCCGCGGCCTTGACCAGGCGGCCGGCCCCGTTGACGGCTCCGTCGATCACGGCGATGTCGAACCGCGCGCCACTATCGGCAAGCCGCCGCCACCCGGCACCCATGCCGTCGACGGCGCCGTCGATGACGCTCGTGTCGAACCGTGACAGACGGCCGGTCAGCGCGATGTAGGGTGTGATGAGCAGCTCCCCGAACGTGAGATCGAAGTACAGCTTGTTGCCGAGCGCCTCGTACGCGCGGTTCCAGCGCCGTCGCAGGGGCTCGGTGCCGCGCGCCTCGCTGCGGCCGTAGACGTACCAGCCGGCCGCCAGACCTGCGAGCGCGACCGCCGTCGAGGCGGCGGCGAGCCCCGGATCGGGAAGCCGCGCCTCCTCGCCCAGCAAGGTCGCGAACCACGGCGACGCGAAACCGATGCCGAGCGTGATCAGCGCCAGCACCACCATGGGAGCGATCATCTCGGCGTGACTCTCACGGGCAAGGCTGCACGCCTGGTTCCACCCGAAGACGCGGAACCACAGTCGCGCGACGTAGAAGGCCGTGATCGCCGCCCCGAACAGCGCGATGGCGAACGGAAGATACTGCCCGCCGCGCCACAGGGTCCCCAGTATCTCGTCCTTGCTCCAGAACCCGGAGAACGGGAACACGCCGGCCAGCGCGAGCGCGCCTGCGGTGAACGCGGCGGTCGTCCACGGCAGCGCCTTGTGCAGCCCGCCCATCTCACGGATGTCTTGCGTGTGCGTCGCGTGGATGATGACGCCGGCGCCCAGGAACAGCAGTGACTTGAAGAACGCGTGCGTCGTGAGGTGGAACAGCGCCGCGACCTCGCTGCCTGCTCCCAGAGCGACGAACATGTACCCCAGCTGGCTGATCGTGGAGTAGGCCAGCACCTTCTTGATGTCGTGCTGGACCACGGCCAGCGCCCCGCCGACCAGCAGCGTCACCAGGCCGACCGCGAGCACCGCGCCGAGCGCGACCGGGGCCGCCGCGTGGAAGATCGGCATGCTGCGCGCCACGAGGTACACCCCGGCGGCGACCATGGTCGCGGCATGGATGAGCGCGGACGCGGGCGTGGGGCCTGCCATCGCGTCGGGCAGCCACACATGCAGCGGCACCTGCGCGGACTTGCCCATGGCGCCGACCAGGAACAGCAACGCCACCGCCGTGGCCGCGCCTGCCGGCCAGGCAGCTCCCGTCGGCCATGCCGCGCCGTCGGCCAGCACGACCGCGAAGTCGAACGACCCCTTCGTCGCCCACATGACCGCGAGCCCGATCGCGAAGGCGACGTCGCCGACGCGCGTCGTGAGGAACGCCTTGATCGCGGCGAGGCGGGGCGCCTCCAACTCGTGCCAGAAGCCGATGAGCAGGTAGCTGCACAGCCCCATGACCTCCCACGTCATGTACAGCAGCAGGAAGCTGTCGGCAAGCACCAAGGCGAGCATCGCCGCCGAGAACAGCGACAGCACCGCGAAGTACCACCCCTTGCGGTCGTCGCGATGCATGTAGCCCAGCGAGTAGACCTGCACCGCCACACCGACCACCGTGACGACCATGAGCATGACCGCCGACACGGCGTCGAGACGCAGCCCCATCCTGAGGGGACGTCCCGCGATGCGCGCCACCTCGACGGCCGCGTGGTACACGACGGCGCCTCGGGACGACTCGACCGCCGCGGCGCGCACGACCGCCACCCCCGCCGCCATCGACAGCGCCAGCGACCCGGACATCGCCGCGAGAGGGAGCCACTGGAGGCGGTTGCGCGCCCGTCGGGACAGCGGCCACAGGACGGCGAACGCGGCCGCGGGAAGCAGCGGGATGGCGACGAGCCAGTTCACGGCGTCATCCCTTCAGCCGGTCGAGGCGGTCGAGTTCGATGGTCCGCGTGCGCCGGTACAGCGCCAGGACGAGCGCCAGGCCCAGCCCGATCTCGGCGGCCGCCACGACCATCACGAAGGCCGCGAAGAACTGGCCGGTCATGCCCACCGGGTCACGGAAGCGCGACAGCGCGACGAGGTTGATGTTGACCGCGTTCGTCATCAGCTCCAGCGACATGAGCACCATGACCGCGCTCTTCTTCGACAGAGCCCCGTACAGCCCGATGCAGAACAGCACCGCGGCGAGGGCCAGGAACGGACCGAGCCCGACGGTCATCGGTCCTCGCCCCCCGTCCACCAGACCGCGCCGACCAGCGCGATGAGCAGGACGACGGACGCGATCTCAAGAGGCAGGGCCCAACGCGAGAACAGCAGCGCGCCGAACTCCGCGACCCCGGGCGCGTGCGCGGGCATGCGCACCCGCGCGCCGGGCAGCGACCCGATCGCGGTGGCCGCGGCCAAGCCGAACGCGAACGCAAGCCCGAACGAGGCGGCCGACAGGTCGAGCGGACGCTCGGCGTCCTCCCGTCGTCGCAGCGTGAGCATGACGGTGAACAGCATCAGGACGGAGACGGCGCCGGCGTACACCATGACCTGAACGAGAGCGAGGAATCCCGCGGACAGGAGCATGAACAGACCCGCCACGGCCATCATGACCTCGAGCAGCCAGAACGCCGCGTGCACAACGTTGCGCGACAGCATCATCGCGACCGCGCCGAGGACCACCGCGCCGGTTAGGACGGCGAATGGGACGATGGAGACATGGTCAGGCATCGGCGGCCTCCTTCGCGGGCGACGCAGCCCGGCGAGGCGACGCCGCGTCGACGTCGTGGAGAAGCTCGCGCACCAAGTCGCCCTGATCGGCGCTGGCCAGCTCGTATTCGTGGCTCATCTCGATCGCGTCGTACGGGCACGCCTCGACGCACAGGCCGCACATCATGCACGCGCCCAGCTCGTAGCGGTAGCTGTCGATGTGCTTGCCGCCGTCGGCCGTGCGCGACACCGCTATCGACAGGATGTGGTCCGGGCACTCCTTCACGCAGATGAGGCAGGCGGTGCACTTCGGTCGGCCATTCTCGTCGTAGCGGTGCGAGACCGCCCAACGGGCGCGCTCGGGCAGGGGGAGCCGCTGATCCGGGTAGCGCACGGTGATCGGCCCGCGCATCGCGTTGCGCATCGTGACGGCCATTCCCTTGAGGATGCCGAGACCCCACATGGCTACAGGTTCACCGCCCTCATGACGAGAGCGGAAAGTACCGTCCACGCCAGTGACACGGGGATGAGCGTCTTCCACGAGAACGCGAGCAGCTGATCGACGCGGACGCGCGGCAAGGTGCCGCGCACCCACATCATCACGGCGATCCCCAGATACGTCTTGAGCATGAACACGGCGGGTCCCAGCGCGAGCGCGAGCGGGTTGCGATCCGCCCACGGAACGAGCCAGCCGCCGAAGAACAGCGTCACGCCAAGTGCCGAGACCACGAACATGTTGGAGAACTCCGCGAGGAACATGAATCCGAAGCGCATACCCGAGTACTCGTTCGCGAAGCCGGTGATCAGCTCGGACTCGGCCTCGGACATGTCGAACGGGGTCTGGCTGGTCTCGGCCTGCCCGGCGATGGCGAAGATCACGAACCCGACGAGCTGCGGCAGGACGAACCACCGCGGGATGACGCCGAGCCATACACCCCGCTGGGCGTTCACGATCGCGGCGACGTTCAGGCTGCCGGCAAACATCACGGGACCCAGGACGGACAGCATCAGGGGGATCTCGTAGGCGATCTGCTGGCCGGCGGCGCGCAAGCCTCCGAGCAGCGACCACTTGGCGTTCGACCCCCAGCCCGCCATCAGGATGCCGATGGGGACCAGCGATCCGGCCGCGAGAACGAACAGCACTCCCGTGTCGAGGTCGGAAAACCTCCAGGTGTCCGACAACGCCAGCGGCAGGTATGCCATGAACGACGGCACGAACACCAGGACCGGCGCCAGCCGGAACAGCCACTTGTCGGCCCCCGATGGGCGGAAATCCTCCTTGGTGAGCAGCTTGAACACGTCCGCGACCGTCTGCAGCACGCCCCACGGGCCGACGCGCGTGGGGCCCAGGCGGAGGTGGAGCCGGGCCAGGACCTTGCGCAGCATGAGGATGAGCACGACGCCGTTGACCAGCAGCAGCGCGACGGCCGCGAGCGTGCGCAGCAGCGCCTGGAGCAGCGGGCTCACCGGTCGATCTCCCCGAGCACGATGTCGAGGCTGCCCAGTGTGGCCACAGCGTCGGCTACCAGCCCGCCCGACAGAGCCTCATCGATGACGGCCAGGTTGAAGTATGCGGGGGAACGCAGGCGCATCCGGTAGGGCCGGTCGCTCCCGTCGGAGACGAGGTGGATGCCAAGCTCGCCGCGGGGCGACTCCACGGCCGCGTAGCTCTCCCCCGCTGGTGGGCGGAGCCCCTTGGGGACCTTCGCCGTGTGGTCGCCTTCAGGCATGCCATCCAGCAGCTGCCGAATGAGGCGCCCGGCCCATCGCAGTTCCTCCATGCGCACGGCGTAGCGGTCCCAGCAGTCCCCGACGGTGCCCAAGGGGACCTCGAACTCCACGTGCGCGTACGCGGCGTAGGGTGCGGCCTTGCGCACGTCGTAGTCGACGCCGGCCGCGCGCAGGCACGCGCCCGTCATGCCGAACGCGGTCGCCGTGGTCGCGTCGATCACGCCGACACCGCGGACGCGTTCCACGAAGATCTCGTTGCCCCCGAGGAGCGTGTCGTATTCGTCCATGTAGCCGTCGAACGTCGCGAGGAACGTGTCGAGCGCCACCCCGATGCCCGCGGGCAGGTCGGCGAGCACGCCTCCCGGCCGCACGTAGTTGAACATCATCCGGCTGCCGGTGATCGCCTCGAGGATGTCGAGAAGCGCCTCCCGCTCGCGCATCGTGTACAGGAACGGGGCCATCGCACCGAGGTCGAGCCCGAAGGTGCCGAGCCACAGCATGTGGCTGGTGATGCGATTGACCTCCATCACCAGCGACCGGATCCACTGCGCCTTCTCGGGGACCTCGATGCCGGCCAGGCTCTCAACCGCCATAGCCAGCGCGGTCTCCGAATGCAGGCCCGACACGTAGTCCGCGCGGTCCAGCAGCGTGCCGATCTGGTGGTAGCGCCGGTGCTCGACGAGCTTCTCGATCCCGCGGTGCAGGTAGCCGAGGGATGCCTCCGCGGCGACGACCACCTCGCCATCCAGCTCGAGCAGGATGTGAAGGACACCGTGGGTGGACGGATGCTGGGGTCCCATGTTCACGATGAGGTGCTCGGTGGCCACCTCGTCTATCCCGCTCGGCGCGCGCCTCAACCCCCGCGGCAGGACGGGGATCCGATGCGCCCCCTCCGTGGGGACCACGCCTGTGGACGGCCCTATCCTCCCGATGTCCGACACGTCAGAGGGCCACCTCCTCGGGCGTGCGGAGAAGCACGTCCTTGCGCAGCAGGTGACCTTCGACCTCTTCGGTGGTGAGCAGGCGCTTCGGGTTGGGGTGTCCGGCGAACGAAACCCCCAGCAGCTCGGCCGCCTCTCGCTCTGGGTAGAGGGCCGCCGGGTACACGCGCCACACGCTCGGGGCCTCGCAGTCGTATGCGACGATGGCTTTCAGGTACACCTCGGCCAGATCTCCGAGGCGACGCAGGTGATAGGTCAGCTCGACGGCCTCGCCGGTGTCGGTCCCGAACAGGTCCACCAGCGTCTGGTAGCCGACCGCCCTCAGCGCGGCCAGCGCCGCCTCGAGACGGAAAGCCTCGATGCGACAGACGACGCCGAGCGTGTCGGAGGAAGCCTCCTTGAGCGGAACGCCGGCGGCGGTGAGTATCTCAGTCGTTGCGTCGACGTCTGGCCGCAAGACGTTCCTCCGTCCGCCGTGTGATCTTGTCCTGGAGCTGCATGAACGCGTACTGCATGGACTCCGGGCGGGGCGGGCAGCCCGGCACCCACACGTCCACCGGCACGATCTTGTCAACGCCGAGCACGACGTTGGGGTACTCGCGGAACGGCCCGCCGGTGCTGGCGCACGCGCCCATCGCGATGACCCACTTCGGCTCCGGCATCTGGTCGTAGAGCGTGCGCAGCGCATGAGCCATCTTCTTGTTCACCGTGCCGGCCACGATCATGACGTCCGCCTGCCGGGGGCTGCCCCGGTGGAAGATGCCGAACCGGTCGTAGTCGAAGCGCGGCCCGCCCGCACTCATGAGGCCCTCGACGGCGCAGCAGGCGATGCCGAAGGACAGGTACCACAGGCTGTTGCGCCGGGCCACGTCGAAGAGCTGCTCGGAGCGGATGAAGGCGACGGAGTGCTCGCCCGTGAGGCGATCTAGCGCCATCTGAGCGCGCCCTCTCTCCAGGCGTAGCCGAGGCCGGCAGCGAGAATGCCGATGAACACGACCATCTCCGCGAGCATGAACAGCCCGGATCTCCCGACGATCACCGCCCACGGGTAGAGGAACACCGTCTCGATATCGAACAGCACGAACAGCAGGGCGTAGACGTAGTAGCCCACGCGGAACTGCACCCAAGGCGGACCGACGGGCTCGCTGCCGCACTCGTAGACCGACAGCTTCTCCGGGGTGGGCCGGCTGGGCGCGAGCAGCCTCGAGACGCCCAGGGTCGCGAACACGAACGCGACTCCTACGACGAGGAACGACGCCACCACCATGTAGTCGAACCCCAGACCCGGCTCCACGCGCAGACCGCCTCCGAATGGCGCATCGGACGTCGTCCGCCCGATGGTACACGTTGACGCCCGATAGCGGCCGCGCATCACACAGGTGCGGCCCGACCGGGCGTCGGTGCCGGACAATGTAACATTCGCTACGAGCGACCCGCAACCCCTCGCGCAACCCCTCGTGGACCATACCCCGCGGGGTACGAAGGCGACCCGGCGACGGACGACTCCACCCGGTCTTCGGATCGTGGTCCGACCACCTCGATCACTCGCGGCCGGACATGGTCGGCACGACAGCGAACAGGGCGGGGATGCAAGCGTAGATCACCGGCACGACCACGACGCCCCAGTAGTTGACCGGGGCGCGCGTCGCCGCGATCACCGCCCCGTTGTTCACGAACAGGTACGTGAGCAGGGATGAGAACACCGCGATCCCCACGAACAGGCGCGTCCGGCGGTCCCGGATCTGGACGATGCCCAAGAAGCCCGCACAGGCGAGCACGAGAGTCAGCGGCCCGGAGTGCCCCAGCGCCGGCGTGCCGTACGTGAGCGCGGAGATGACGGTGTCCAAGCCGGACACACGGAACACAGCGCCGACCTCCGGCCCCCACAACAGCGGGCGCACGTTGACGTAGTGCGCGGCGTAGAGCCCCGCGAACGCAGCGACCCCCAGCCCCCAGGCCGCGACCCGGAAGCGACGCTGAGCATCACGAATGAGGATGGCCGAGGCGAGGCCGGCGATGAGCACCAGGACGGCGGGCTCGCGCGCCAGCGCGGCGAGAAGGCCCAGCGCGACGGCCGCCACGGCCCACGCCCGCCAGCGCCCTCCGCGTGACGACAGCGCCCAGGCCGCGACCGCCAGCACGGCCAGCGCCCCCGCCCACGGCTCCGCGTCGAGGACCTTGAGCGAGTAGCCGTGGATGAACAGATAGGAGGCCACCGCGGCCGCCCCGGGGATGGCGAGTGGAAGCCGGACCGTGCCTCTGGTCACGAACGGTACCGAGACGATGGCCAGGCTCAGCAGAACGAGGTACGCGTAGGCGACGGACACGTCGGATCCCGGCAGCGCCGCCCAGAACCAGAACAGCGTCGGCAGGTGATAGTTGAACACGGAGGCACCCGCCGACGCGTTCTTGGCGCGCATGGGACCGAACACGTCGTGCCAGGTCGGGTAGAACGGCCGGCCCCGCTCGACGGCCCGAAGGACCTTCTGGTAGCGCGATTCGTCGCTCGACTGCGCTTCCGCGGCCGCCGTGCCCTTCAACTGCTGATAGAACGGCGTGGTCGCCCGGCCGTTCGCGTCCGTGAAGACCGCCGTGCCCACGCGTATCGTCGTGATCCAGACGTTGGCGACCAGCAGTCCCACGACCGCCCAGACGATCCAACTCCCCGACCGGCGCCAGCGGTGCGCGGCGATCTTCACCCCGAAGCCGACGGCGGCCGCCAAGACCGCTCCGGCGAGGGCCGCGAGGACCAGGGTGCTTCCCGCCGTCGCCGACGACCAGGCGCTGGCGGGCCCCACGGCCAACCCTGCCAGGACGGATGCGGCCGCCACGGCAGCGGCCGACTTCCGGGAGGGAGCGATGAGGCCGGCGCAGGCGCCGGCGAGCAGGGCGACCTGCGCCTCACGGAGATAGAAGAACAGGCCTCCGGATGAGACGACGACGCTCAGAGTGGCCGCCGCGACAGCGCCGACGATCCGCCATGTCCGCGCCGGCGCGAGCTCGAGGAGGCGCCTGCGGATGCGGTCGACCCCGGACGTGGCCGAGGTCGTCACGGCGGGGGCGGCGGCGGTTGTGCCACACCCCATCTCTTACGCCCCGTCGAGCTCGCGAAGCAGCGTCTCGATCTGAGCCGTGAAACGCAAAACGTCGCACGTCGCCGTGTCCCACAGCAGGCGACGGTCTATGCCGTCATAGTTGTGGACGATCACGGCACGGGTCTTAATGGCGGAGCCGATCTCCAGCTCTGGGTGCTGAACCTCGAATCCGGGATGCCGACTGTGCAAGCGGCTCGCGGCCTCACCGAAGTTGCCCACTGCCCGCTCCAGGGCGAGGGAGCCGGTGGGTGAGGCGGCGTATACCGCGAGATCGGTCTCAGCCACGACCAGGGCGACGAGCTCGCCGGCGTCACGCAGGTCGAGAAGACGATCCCTGAGGCGGGCGTCGTGGGGGCTCACAGCGGCACCGACTCCGAGTCGACGTTGGCCCGGACGCGGGGCCTGAGGGTCGCGGCGTTGAGAAGATCCACGCGTCGGCCAAAGGCAGCCGAGAGATCCTCGACGGCACCTCCGAGCACCTCGACCGTGTAGTCCTCGGGGAAGTCCGCCACAAGGTCAAGATCACTCGCCGGTGTGTCATCACCTCGCGCGACCGAACCGAACACGCGCACGTTACGGAGGCCGTAACCCTGGGCGATCCGCACGAGGGTGTCACGGTGGCGCCCAAGTAGCACTGATGGACGCTCGGGCGCGAGCGACACCACAGGCTGGCGGTCGAGGGCAGCGGCCGCGCGGGAGAGCGTGGCGAGGGTGACCGACTCGTCGGCGGGATCAAGGACGCGGCCGACGGTGGAGCGGTCTGAGTGCATGCGGCGCGCGAGCTCGGCGCGACTCACGCCGTCTCGCTGCATCGCCGCGGACAGTTCGGCGGCATAGGCCGCCTTGGTTGCGCTCATTGCGTACGCTCCGTCCCCGCTTGGGTGTCGGATATATCATACA
This sequence comes from Coriobacteriia bacterium, assembly GCA_025361335.1. Classification (GTDB taxonomy): domain Bacteria; phylum Actinomycetota; class Coriobacteriia; order Anaerosomatales; family PALSA-660; genus JANYAK01. Next base: position 2,059 of record JANYAK010000050.1, on the reverse strand, counting down.
CCTCCGACGGCGCGATGCCTGGACATCCACCCTCGTCCGAGTAAACTTACATCCGATGCTACTTACGTCGATGTAAGTTACAGGTGATGTGATGACGTCCGTCGGCTTTGTGAGCCGCCACGACGAGCTTGCAGCCCTTGATGAGTGGTGGGCTTCCCCGGGTGCGGGCCTCGCCATCGTCTGGGGACGACGGCGCGTCGGCAAGACGCTGCTGCTCCAGCGCTTCACTGAAGACAAGCGCACGCTCTTCCATACCGCCGCAGGCAGGCCCGCCGTCGACGAACTGGCCCTGATCTCACGCGAGGCCGCGAACCTCGACATCTCAGGGATCCGCGACCTTGCGGCACGCCCTTTCGCCGACTGGGACGACGCCTTGGACACGCTCGCGTCGGCGGCGACATCTGAGCCGCTGCTGCTCGTTCTCGACGAGTTCCCAGAGCTCAAGTCCAGCACCCCGCACGTCGAGGGGTTGATCCGCGCGTTCTGGGACCGCGCGGCGAGCGCGACGCAACTGCGGATCCTCGTATGCGGTTCAGCGGTGCGCACGATGGCTGCGATGCAGGAGGAGCGCTCCCCGCTCTACGGCCGCTTCGGCTTCGCGCTGCAACTCCATCCGTTCAAGCCGGGCGGCGCCGCGCGCATGCTTCCCGAGCTCAGCCCGCCGGATCGCGCGCTCGTGTGGGGACTGCTCGGCGGGGTTCCGCTCTACCTATCGTGGTGGGACCAGTCCTCCTCGATCGCCACGAACGTGAGGCGGCTCTTCTGCCGGCCGGGAGCGCCCTTGCTCACCGAGGGCCAACTGCTGCTGGCGACCGAGGCCGACCTGGGCGACGTGGGCGGGCGCGTGTTGCGCGCGATAGCCACAGGACGCACCAAGCACAAAGATATCTCCGACGCGATCGGCACCGAGCCCGCTCGCACCTTGGACCGACTGATCGAGCTTCGGCTTGTGGAGCGGCTGACTCCCGTGACGGAAGACGAGCGGCGCACCAAGCGTCGCCTCTACCGCATCGCCGACAACTACCTCGCGTTCTGGCTCGCACACGTCGAGCCCAACCGCTCCGAGATAGAGCGCGGGCTCGGCGACGCGGTGGCCAAGACGCTCGTCGCCTCACTCGACGACGCGATGGGCAGACCGTGGGAGGAGGCCTTCCGCTGGCACCTGCGGTCGCTTGTCGGTTCGACGCTTCCCGCCGCCACCGTGGCCATCGGGCCCTGGTGGAACTCGGACAGCTCCGTTGAGATAGACGCGGTCGGGCTTAGTGGTCGCTCGCGTACGCCGATCCTAGTCGGTGAGGCGAAGTGGGCGCGCAGCGCGGACGCGAGCGCTCTCGTGCGCGGGCTGGAGCGCAAGGCGGCGGCGTTGCCAGGGCCAGCAAGCCACCTGACGCTCGCGGTCTGCGCTCGCGAGGAGCTGCACAACGTACCGCCCGGGGTCATCTCAGTGACTGCCGAGAGCATCTTCGGATCCAAGGGCTAGCGACGAGTCTTTCGCGAGTTCGCGGGCGTCAACGGCACTGCGGAGCTGCTCCCATCCGTCCGAACATTAGGAAGCGCCCACGGTCGCGATCATGGTTGCTCGCGACCAAGCGCTTTCCACGGCTCACCAGGAAGCCCGGCGATGAGACGGTCGTGCACAAGTGATGACGCAACGTCGACGTCGTATCCTTCGGGGTCGCGAAGCAGCGGGGCCACGTCGGCGCGGAAGTCGGGAGACGCCAGCTTCCCCACCATGTTCGCTTCGAACTCCGCGCGAGAGATCGAGGCCTCGGTCCGTGCCAAGTATGCGCCGAGACACTCGATGATGTGCGCCTCGTCGGGCTCGAGGGTGGTGAGCCCGAGCCACAGGTCGTAGAGGTCGCGCCCCTTGCGCCGCTGGAACAGCGCCCGCATCTTCGTGGCCAGCAGTTCTTCGAGCGTGTCGCTGACGGCTCAATACTGATCACCCTGTGACGGTCGAAAATTGACCACCCCATGTAGGCTCCTTGTCACGGTGACGTGGCGAGGAGGGGTCAATTGATACGGCTGGAGGAATGGGTGGACATCGTCTCGATGAAGA
>JANYAK010000048.1 GCA_025361335.1 Coriobacteriia bacterium | reverse complement strand
CTGCAAGGCAAGCTCTACAAGCTCAACGCCCGCAAGAACCCGAGATGGAAAGAGGAGGTGGAGGCACCCGAGCTCGAGTACATTGATTCTGAGGCAGCGAATCAGGTCCTCGAGTACCTTTCATTATGAGGCACTACGGGTGAGACAGGTGCGACGGCGCCTCCGTCGACAGGTTCTAGTCGTCGAGAAGATGCAGGTCAGACGCCTCGTCTTCAGTGGATGCCACGGCTTCGCGAGCAGCCTTGAGCGACAACTGGATCGAGAAGCCCTTGCGCGCGAGCCGGGCGGCGACCCGGTCCACGCTGGTGTTGGGGCGAGCCGCCAGGGCGCGCGCAAGGAGTCGGGCTGAGGCCTCCTCGTCGTCTTTCGAGAAGGCCTTAGCCAACGCATCGGTGGCCATCTCGGAATCGATGCCCCGGGAGTCGAGCTCGCGCAGCGCCCGCACGCGACCGTACCCGCGGACACGCGTGAGAACGTGCGCCATGGACTCGGCGAAGCGCTCGTCATCCACCAGTCCGACGCGGCGGAGATCCTCGACCAGGGTCGACGCGACGGACCGGGGGTAGCCATCGCGCGTCAGGCGGTCGGTGAGCTCCCTGGCGCTGCGGTCTCGGTAGGTGAGCAGTCTCAGGGCGCGGTCGCGGGCGGCACGGACCTCGGCGGCGTCAAGGCTCGCGGCCAACTCGTCATCAGGTTGGATGCGGCCCATCCGCAGCCCCGCGAGTGCGAGAGCGTCCGACGTCGTGGTCCGCCACTCATTGTGGTCGACCCAGACGACTCGGCGGCGACTTCCCCGCTGGGGCGCGATGATGTCGGTGATCAGCGCCACGTCGCCGCGTCTCCTCTCGACACCGAGTGCCTACTCCGCATCGTCCGCCGGCTGCGCCGGCTGGATCGGCTGGCCGTTCGGGCCCTGCTCAGGCACTCCGAGCAGCTCGCGGATCTGCGACTCCGCTCGGTCGCGGACGTCGGTGTGTTCGCGGAGGTACTCCTTGGCGGCCTCGCGGCCCTGGCCCAGGCGCTCCTCGCCATACGTGAACCAAGAGCCGGACTTTGCGATGACGCCTTCCTCGACACCAAGGTCGAGCAGGGAGCCTTCCTTGGAGATGCCCTGGCCGTACATGAGGTCGAACTCGGCCTGCTTGAACGGCGGGGCGACCTTGTTCTTGACGACTTTGGCGCGCACGCGGTTGCCGATGATGTCGGTCCCCTGCTTGATCGAGTCGATCCGTCGGATGTCGATCCGGATCGAGGCATAGAACTTGAGAGCGCGGCCACCGGAGGTCGTTTCGGGGCTGCCGAACATGACGCCGATCTTCTCTCGAAGCTGGTTGATGAAGATGCATGTCGTGTTCGACTTGGAGAGCGATCCGGCCAGCTTGCGGAGGGCCTGGCTCATGAGCCGCGCCTGAAGACCGACGGTGGTGTCCCCCATCTCGCCTTCCAGCTCGGCGCGGGGGACGAGAGCCGCGACCGAGTCGATGACGACGACATCGATGGCGCTGCTGCGCACGAGCATGTCGGCGATCTCGAGGGCCTGCTCGCCCGTGTCGGGCTGGGAGATCAGGAGGTCGTCGATGTCCACGCCGAGTTTGGCCGCGTAGGCCGGATCGAGCGCGTGCTCCGCGTCGATGTAGGCGGCGACGCCCCCAAGACGTTGGGCCTCAGCCACGATGTGGAGTGCGAGGGTGGTCTTGCCGCCCGACTCGGGACCGTAGATCTCGACGATACGGCCTCGAGGCACGCCGCCTATACCGAGTGCGGCGTCGAGGGCCATGGAACCCGTCGGGATGGCCGGCATGGCTCCGATGTTGGCGTGCTCCCCGAGGCGCATGAGTGAACCCTTGCCGAACTTCCGCTCCACCTGTTCCTTCGTCAGCTCCAAGACCTTGTCGACCTGCTCGCGTTCCATCGAAGAAATGCTCCTTCATCCAGGACGGTGTCGCGGTGCCCCGCGCGTCCAACCTATACGAACACCTGTTCGGTGTCAATCCGCCCGGTGCGCGGCTCACTCGCCAATGGGGCCGATCCGAGCACGGTGTAGAGTGGGCCACCCGACCCCAGCGTGCTCTCGTACAGAGTGACATGCGGGACTGACATGGACCTGTCCGCCTCCTTACCGAGGGTCATGACCTCGTCCGCTGCGTGGAGTGCGGACTCGGGGGCGGCGCGGCGCCCGCGTGCGCGGACCAATGTGGTGTGCGCGGTGAACGCGCGGTGGTCGGAGGCCAGCCCGATCGACGACGTCAGGGCCGCGGAGATGTCGCGAGCGAGCGCCGTGACGGCGACCAGGTCTCCGTCCCAGGTCGCCCACAGCATGTCGGCACATCTGGGCGCGGGAACGGCACGGACTCCTGTGAGGCGGAGCTCATGGCGAGGGTGCGTGGCGCATGTCTCGCGCAGCGCCGCCAGCAGGTCGGGCAGGGAGCCGTCAGGGAGCTTCCCGATGAACCTCAGCGTGATGTGGAGAAGCTCCGGCCGGACCCACTTCTCCCCCGCCCACAGGGGCGCGGCGTCCCGGAAGGCCCTGCACGAGCGCTCGATGATGCGGACCGGCGCCGCGGGCAGCCCGATGGCGAGGAAGCAACGCCCCGGCACGGGCTCACTCCCCCTCGATGGACCTGCGCACGAGGTCGAGGGCGACGGCGACGGACCGGATCCGGACGACCTCCCGATCGCCGGGGAACGACCGCATCTCGGCGACGGTCCCCTCGGGCCCCGACACGGCGAACCAGACGGTTCCCACGGGCTTATCGTCGGTCCCGCCTCCCGGGCCGGCGACGCCGGTGACCGAGACCGAGCGGTCGGCTCCGCAGGCGGCGAGCACCCCCTCGGCCATGGCGCGCGCGGTCTCCTCGCTGACGGCCCCGTGTCGTGCGATGACGTCGGACGGCACGCTCAGGAGTGATGTCTTCACGTCATCGGAGTAGGCGACCACGCCGCCGACGTACACATCGGATGCGCCGGGAACAGCGGTAAGCGCCCCCGCGACCAGACCGCCCGTGCAGGACTCCGCCGTCGCCAGGCGCTCGCCGCGAACACGAGCAAGGCGCAGCACGGTCTCGGCGAGCGAGGAGCCATCGGTCGAATAGCAGGCTCGTCCGATGGCGCGCGCCACCTGCTCAGACACCTCCCGCAGGGTGCCCGCCCCCGCTCCGCGATCGAACAGAACGACCCGCACGTCGCCGGGCGCGGCCAGCACGGTCAGAGCGATGTCGTGCCGGCCGCCCAGCACGTCCTGTGCGGCGAGCTGGACGTCGGACTCCGTGGTCCCGGTGCAGCGGAGGATGGCCGGGGGCTCGCTTTCGTCCCCCCACTCCCTGGACAAGGTCTCCAGCATGGGGCGCATCTCCCGTGGTGGCCCCGGAAGCAGGATCAGACTGCCACGCGGCGTGGGGACGACCAGCCCGGGTGCCGTCCCCTTCACAGCGGGCAGGACCCGCGCGCCCTCGATGACGTCGGCCTGGCTCAGCACCTGCGACGCCGCCCTCGGGTCGCCGTGGCGCTTCACCCACTGGTTCAGGCCGGCTTCGATGTCGCGATCTCGCGTGGTGCGCACGCCCAGCGCTCGCGCCGCAGCCTGACGCGTGATGTCGTCGTGCGTCGGGCCCAGACCTCCCGTGACGACGACGAGGTCCACGTTCGCGATCAGCCGCGCCAGCGTGGCCGAGACGAGGTCCGAGTCGTCGGGGACGCTCACCGCCTCGTCCACGAGGATCGCCGCTCGAGCCAGCGCGAGCGAGATCTCCGCTGTGTTGGTGTCGACGAGCAGGCCGGTCACGAGTTCAGAGCCGACCGTGACGATCGCGGCGCTGGTCGGCTTCACGCCGGCTCGCCGCCGCTCCAGGGTCCGGTGATGATATGCCGGGCGTGATAGAAGTACTGGGCGGCCGACACGATCGTGAGCCCTATGGCGGCGCCCATCACGACCCAGCACAGCACGTTGAATGCGGACGCACCCGCCACACCGATGTAGGTCGGCAGCGCCGGGATACCCTTGAGGATGAAGCCGACGATCGCGACGATCTGGAACACCGTCTTGACTTTTCCCCACCCCGAAGCGGCGATGACCTTGCCTTCGGCCACCGCCACCATGCGCAGCCCGGACACGATCAGCTCCCGCGCGATGATGACGATGGCGATCCACCCGGGAAGGTCGCCGATCTGCACGAGGCCGACGAGCGCCGACGTCACGAGGAGTTTGTCGGCCAGCGGGTCGATGAACTTCCCGAACGTCGTGACCTCGTTGCGGGTGCGGGCCACGTATCCGTCCACGGCGTCGGTCGCCGCCAGTACGACGAACACCGCGGCGGCGAGCCACGACCGCCACGCCACCCACGTCGGGTTGTTGCCGAACTGGCCCAGCAGGAAGACGAGGAAGACAGGGATGAACGTCATCCTCAGGATGGTGATCCAGTTCGCCAGTCCGAGCTTCCTCACGACCTCACCTCTCCGATGAGATCGTATCCGAGTGTGTCCACGATCTCGACCCTGGCCATGGTCCCGGCGGGCGATTCCCTATCCAGCGCGACGACGCCGTCGACCTCGGGCGCCTGGCCGCGGTGGCGGCCGACCGGCGTCCCCTCGTCGTCGAGGCCCTCGACGAGCACCTCGAGAGTGGCCCCGGCGAGACGAGCAACGCGAGCGGTACCGAGCTCGTCGGCGATGTCGCGCAGGCGCTGGGCCCGCGCGCGGCGCGTGCGGGCGGGGACCTGGTCGGGCATAGCGGCCGCGGGGGTTCCCTCCTCGGGTGAATACGGGAAGACGCCCACGTAATCGAAGTCGGCGTCGCGAAGGAATCCCTGCACGCGACGCGCGTCGTCGCGCGTCTCGCCCGGGAAGCCGGATATCAGCGTCGTTCTCAGAGCGATGCCGGGCATGTACGAGCGGATCACATGGATCAGTCGCAGGAACTCGGCGCCGTCTCCGCGCCTTCCCATGCGGCGCAGGACGTCGCGCGAGGCGTGCTGGAGCGGCATGTCGAGATAGTGGACGACGTTGCTCGCCTCCGACATCACCTCGAGCAGCTCTGGCGTGATGCCGTCGGGCTGCACGTACATGAGACGGATCCAGGTGAGATCCTGGACACGAGCGAGAGCCTGGACGAGCTCGGCCAGTACCGGGGCACCGGGGAGATCGTGTCCCCAGGCGGAGACGTCCTGCCCCACGAGCACGAGTTCGCGCGCTCCACCGGCGACTAGGAACTCCGCCTCCACCACCAGTTCGGCCAGGGGCCTGCTGCGGTAGTCGCCGCGTATGTCGGGGATCGCGCAGAACGTGCACCGGCGGTGGCAGCCGTCGGACACTTGGAGGTAGGCGGACGGGCCGGGCGTGGTGCGCGGGGGTGTTGTGGTCACCACGAGGGCCGCTCCGGTGAGCCCGACGATGACACGGGCGAGGTTCTCCTCGTCGGCCACGGGCACGAACGCGTCGACCTCGGGCATCGCACCGGCGAGCTCGTCGCCGTATCGGGCGGGCATGCAGCCGGCCACCACCACGATGCGTCCGGGGCGTTCGGTCTTCCAGCTGCCCGTGAGGTCGAGCACGACCCCGATGGACTCCTCGGTCGCCTCCCGGATGAACGAGCAGGTGTTGACGACGGCGACATCCGCGTCGGCGAGGTCGTCGACCAACGAGAAGGACGGGGCCAGCGACGCTGCCATGCGGTCGGAGTCGACCTCGTTCTTCGGGCAGCCGAGCGTGAGGATGCAGACAGCCGGGACCGTCGCAGCCGCGTCCTTGGGAGTCGCGGAAGTCACGGCCTAGCGACGGTTGGTGAACTGGAGCGGGATGCCGTAGTCCTGCGCCTTGACGAAGGTGATGACCGCTTGGAGCTCGTCTCGGCTGGCGCTGAAGACGCGCAGCTTGTCACCCTCGATCTGAACCTTGACCTTGAACTTCTCTTCGCGGATCTCCTTGTTGATGCGCCGGGCGAGCTCCATCTCGATGCCGTTCACGATGGTGGCGGTGCGCCGCACGGTGCCTCCGGAGGCGGTCTCGAGAGTCCCCCAGTCGAGTGCCTTGAGGTCGATCCCCCGCTTGAACAGCTTGCTGCCGAGCATGTCGACGATCTGACCGACCACGAACTCGCTCGGCGCGCTGACCGTCACGGTCGCCGCGTGCTTGTCGAGGGTCAGTTTGGACCCCGTGTCCTTGAGGTCGTAACGCTGCGCGATCTCTTTGACGGCCTGCTGGACGGCGTTGTCGGCCTCCTGCATGTCGACTTGGGAGACGATGTCGAAACTCTCTTCCTTGGCCATGGGATCCCTCCTCGTGACACGGGGCCGCTCGTCGTCGCGTGTTCACGCGCCGCGGCGGGCCCGACTGCGGACTACTTGGTGGCGCTGAGCGTGAGCTGCGGTGTCTTTCCCCCGGAGGGGATCTTCACGGTCACGCCGTCGCGCGTGACCGTCAGCGCGCTGGGCTTGCCCGCCTTGACCACCGCGGTGCCCGTGACGAGAAACTCGCGGCTGTCGCCGCCCTGGAGGGTCCCCTCATAACCGGTGAGCCCATCGACAACGACGTGGACCCAGGACGCCGAGCCCTTCATGGCGGTGATCCTCAGCTTGAAGGTGGTGCCCGTCGTCGTGGGTTCGGCGCCGGGCGACGCGGTGACTTCGCCGCTGGACACGCCCTTCGTCGAGGCTGGCAGCGGCGGAGTCGCGTTCCCGCCGAACAGCCACGTGAGCCCGCAGATCAGCAGCACGACGACTATGAGCACCGCCGCCGTGGCGACCCACACCTTCCGCGGGATCGCGTGCTGGCGTTCCTTCGAGGGCACGAGGGTCTCATGCGGGATGTCGAGGTAGCGGTCGGTCGGGCTGGCCGGCCGCTCGACGTTGGTGGCCTCGAGCCGGTACTGATCGAGCAGCGGCTCGACGGGAATCTCGAGGAAGCGGGCGTAGGACTGGATGTAGCCCTTGACGTACGCGGGGCTCGGCAGGCGATCGTAGTGGTCGCCCTCGAGCGCGTCGATGAGGCGCGAACGGATCTTGGTCCCATCGACGACGTCGTTGACCGACTTGCCTTGCCTGCGGCGCTCCGCGGCGAGCATCTCTCCAACGCTGGGCATGATGGCGAAGTGTTCCCGTCTGGTCCGTGGGCGTGCGACGACACGTGAGCGATTGTAGCGCACACGCGCTCGAGCCTAGTCCTCTGAGCGGGCGTCGTGCCTCTCGAACGCCTTGAGCGACTCGAGGTCCTCGATGTCGACCATGACGTCGCGCGGCCTGCTGCCGTCCGGCGGACCGACGATGCCCTTCTGCTCAAGCATGTCCATGATGCGCCCGGCGCGGGCGTAGCCGACCTTCAAGCGGCGCTGCAGAAGCGACGTCGAGCCCATCCGCGACGTGACCACGATGTCGGCGGCGTCCCACAACAGCGGGTCGTCGTCTCCCTCGGGCCCTTGGACTCCCCCGCCGTTCGCGGCGACCTTGAGATGCAGGATCTCCTCATGGTAGTCCGGCTCGGCCTGCTTCTTGAGGTGGTCGACCACCAAGCCGATCTCGGCCTCCGTGACGAACGCCCCTTGGATGCGCTTCGGCTTCGCCAGCGCCGGCGTGGACAGCAGCATGTCGCCCAGGCCGACGAGTCTCTCCGCGCCGGTCTGGTCGAGGATGACGCGCGAGTCGATGGAGGAGCCCACCATGAAGGCGATCCGGTGGGTGATGTTCGTCTTGATGAGGCCGGTGATGATGTCGGTGGAGGGTCGTTGGGTCGCCACGACCAGGTGGATGCCGGCCGCGCGAGCGAGCTGCGCGAGCCTGCAGATGGAGTCCTCGACCTCGCGGGCGGCCACCATCATGAGGTCGGCCAGCTCGTCGATGACGATGACGATGTAGGGCATCGCCTCGGCGCCCTCGGGGGCCTTGCCTTCGTGAACCAGCGAGTTGTACATGCCGATGTTGCGCGCGCTCGCCTTCTGCAGGCGGCGCAGCCTCGATTCCATCTCGGAGACGGCCCACGCCAGCGCGCTGGCGGCCTCCTTGGCCTCGGTCACGACGGGCACGTAGAGATGCGGGACCTCGTTGTAGAGCGACAGCTCGATGCGCTTGGGGTCGATGAGGATCAGGCGCACCTCGGCGGGAGTGGCGCGCATGATCAGCGACATCAGCAGGGCGTTGATGCAGACCGACTTGCCGGTGCCGGTGGATCCGGCGATGAGCAGGTGCGGCATGGCGGCGAGGTCGAGCACGATGCGCTCGCCGGCGACGTCCTTGCCGATGCCGAGCATGAGCGGGCTGGTGTCCGGGATATGCGTGCCGACCAGCACGTCGCCCAAGGTGACCGTGCTGCGCAGCTCGTTGGGCACCTCGATACCGATGAGCGACTTGCCCGGGATGGGGGCCAGCACTCGGACGGTCTGGGCGGCCAATGCGAGCGCGAGGTCGTCTGACAGCGCAGTTATGCGGCTGACCTTCACACCCTTGGCGATCTTGACCTCGAACAGGGTGACGGTCGGACCGGCGACCCACGCCTCGACGCGGGCCGGGATGTCGAACGTCGCAAAGGTCTGCTCGATGAGCTGAGCGGTCGAGCGCAGTTCCTTGTCGGTCGCGCGCGAGGTCGACGCGGACCCCGGCGTCGTGCCCAGCAGGGTGAGCGGCGGCAGGACGAAACCATCGAGCTTGCGCGGAGCGACCACGTGCGTGGTCGGGACGGTGCGGCGGTCCGACTCCGGGTCGCGATCGGCGCGGGCGGGGTGGGCGGGGCGGGCCTGGACCTCCGGCGCGAAAGCGGTCTCCTCGTCGAGGTCGCGCAGCGGCACGGTGCGCGTGATGCCGCGGGGCGACCGGCGGGGCTGCTGCTCCTCACGCGGCGGGGCGATGCGGTCGGCCACCATCGCGTAGAGATCGGAGATGCGCGTGCCGGTAGCAAGCACGACTCCGATGGCCAGTATCCCCACCAGGACGACGTAGCCGATGACCTCGCCGAGCACGGTACGGAAGCCGTACGCGAGTCCGCCGCCGATGTAGCCGCCGCGGGCCATCAGCGTATCGCGCAGCCAATAGGCCGCGTCGTGCGGCGCTGAGAGGGCGACCATGGCGATGATCGATACGAAGGCGAGCCCAAGACCGCCGCCGATGCGCAGCTCGTCCATGGCGAAGCGCTCGAAGAAGAACGAGACCGCCCACAGGAGAACGAAGGCCGCCACCACGAAGCGGCCGACGCCGAACAGAAGACCGAGCGCGGTGGCGACGGCACCCGGCAGAGGCGCATCCCCTGGAGCGAGCACCGCGATCACCAGCGCAACGGCCAGGACGGTCAGCGCGATGCCGTAGATGTCCGAACGGATGCCGGGCTGAGGGGAAACGGATCTAGGCGACGGCCGGGGCGAGACGCCCTTGGGTGCCGTGCGCTTCGAGCCGTTGGTGCGACGTCGGTTGTCCGCCACGTGCTGCTCCGTCGTGTGCTGCTGGGACTTCGGCCGGCTTCATGGGCGCCCGGTACTCCGCGCACCGCTCCCCCACCCGGCCAGTATAGACCGAAGAGGAGCGCGTGCTCTATCCGCGGATGAGGAACAACGCGATCACGCCGACGCCGATGGCCACGCGATACCACATGAATGCGGCGAACGAGTGGCGGTGGATATAGGCGAGCATCCATCGCATGAGGAGGAACGATGACACGGCCGCGGCCACGAACCCGATCGCCCAGTCGAGCGAGAACAACTCCGCGAGCGGTACGTGGCGCAGCCCGAACACCGCTCCTCCGGCGATGATCGGCAGCGCCGCCATGAACGAGTATCGCGCGATCGCTTCGCGGGACAACCCCAAGGCGCGTCCGGCCGTGATGGTCGCGCCCGAGCGGGAGACGCCCGGCACGATGGCGGCCGCCTGCGCCAGGCCCACCAGTGCGGCGCGCCGCCACGTCATGGTGTCCAGGGGATCCTGAGAGGTGACGAAGCGGTCGACCGCCCATAGCAGGACGCCGAACACGATGAGCGTCAGGCCGATCAGCCACGGGGCCCGAAAGACGGTCTGGACCTGTTCCTCGAACAGCACGCCGAAGATCGCACCGGGAACCGAGGTCGCAAGCAGGAAGCCGATGAAGCGCAGGGAGGTCCGATCACGCTTCGCGGCCCCCCGCACGAGGCCTACCCAGTCGCCCCACAGCGCCACGAGGATGGCCAACGCGCTCCCCGCGTGGAGTGCGATGTCGAACTGCACCGTGGTCGTGAACGCCAGCGCCGCGTCGTGCTGGAGGCCGAACACCCATGGGATCAGCGTGAGGTGAGCGGACGACGAGATCGGCAGGAACTCGGCGAGTCCCTGGACCGTGCCAAGGATGAGTGCCCACAGGTGCGCCAACTCTAGACCTCCAGGATGATGGGCACGATCATCGGACGGCGGCGGACCCGTTCCCAGATGTATTGGGACAGAGACTCGCGCACGGCTTTCTGGACGACGCTGTGGTCCGTGACGCCCTCGCGCTGAGTGCGGGTCAGCACCTTGATGATGCGGGCCTTGGCCTCGGCCACCATCTCGTCGGTGTCGGTGCCAAGCACCATGCCGAGGGTCACGAGCTCCACGTCCCCCACGAGCTGGCCCGTCTGGCCGTCTATGGCGATGACGATCGTGGCCACGCCGTCGCTGGACAGCTGCTGGCGGTGGCGAAGCACCACGTCCCCGACATCGCCCACCGAGAGGCCGTCGACGTAGACGACGCCGGCCTCGACGTGCTCGGCTATCCGGGCGCGGTCCTCGTCGATCTCGAGGCAGGCGCCGTTCTCCAGGACGAAGATGTCGTCCGTGTGCATCCCCACGGCCTGCGCGAGGTGCGTGTGCGCGTATAGATGCCGGGTCTCGCCGTGGATGGGCATGAAGTAGCGGGGTTTGACCATCTGCAACATCAGCTTGAGCTCTTCGGCCGCCGCGTGCCCGGAGACGTGCACGTCGGCGACGCCCTTGTGGACGACCTCGGCGCCCGCCTTGAACAGCCGGTTGATGACGCGGCTGACGGCCTTCTCGTTGCCCGGGACCGGGGACGCCGAGATGATGACCGTGTCCCCCGGCTGGATCTGGACCGTGCGGTGGTCGCCGTTGGCCATGCGTGCCAGCGCCGACAGAGGCTCTCCCTGGCTGCCGGTGGACAGGATGACGACCTTCTCGGGTGGCAGGGACCCCGCGTCGTAGGCGTCCAGGATGTCCGCCTCCTCGATGTGGAGGTAGCCCAGCTCGCGGGCGATCTTCGTGTTGTTGATCATGGAGCGACCGGTCACCACGACCTTGCGGCCGTCGGCGACGGCCGCGTCGCACACCTCCTGCACACGGTGGATGTGGCTGGAGAACGAAGCGACGATGACGCGCTGCGGGGCGGAGGCGATGACGCGCCGCAGGGTCGCCCCGACGTTGGCCTCGGCGCGCGTGTAGCCCTGATTCTCCGCGCCGGTCGAGTCTGACATGAGCAGCAAGACGCCGTCCTTGCCGGCCTTGGCCAGCGCGGCGTAGTCCGTCACGCGCCCGTCGACGGGCGTCTGGTCGAACTTGAAGTCGCCCGTGTGCAGGATGTTGCCGACGGGCGTGCGCACCAGCAGGGCGACCGAGTCCGGGATCGAGTGGTTGGTCTGTATGAAATCGAAGCCGAACACGCCGAGTGACACGTGCATGCCCGGCCGCACTTCGCGCAGCTTCTGCTTGCCCAGCTTGAACTCCTCGAGCTTGACCCCGATGAGTCCGAGGGTGAGCTTGGTGCCCAGTACCGGCACCGTCACCCCAAGGTCGCGCAAAAGGTACGGCAGGGCCCCGGTGTGGTCCTCATGCCCGTGCGTGATGACGATGCCGCGCAGCTTGTCGCGCCGCTTGAGGACGTAAGTGTAGTCCGGCAGGACGAGGTCCACGCCGGGCAGTTCCACATCCGGGAACATGATGCCGGCGTCGATCAGGACCATGTCGTCCCCGTATTCGAGGACCGTCATGTTCTTGCCGATCTCGTCAAGACCGCCGAGCGGGATGACGCGCAGACGCGTCACGTTCTTGTTCTTCTGGGACTTCTGGGTCATGGCACTCCTGTCATTGGCGCGCGGCCGTGACCGGCCGGGCAGCCGAAGGTTCTACGTCAGGTCGAGGTGCTCGAGGACGCGGCCGAGTTCGGCCGATTGCTCGGGCAGCGGGGGCACGAGCGGCAGGCGGCATTCGCCCACTGGGAATCCGGTCTGTGCGAGAGCTTCTTTGACCATGATGGGGTTGGCGGTCAGGAACAGCGCCTTGAACAGTGGCATCAGGCGAAGGTGGAGCGCGAGAGCGTGCGTGTGATCCCCTTCAGCCTGCGCGTACACCATCTCGACGAGCTGGGGCCCGGCCACGTGGCTGGCCACCGAGATGACGCCCGTGCCGCCGAGGCCCATCATCGGCAGGGTCATCTCGTCGTCGCCGGACAGGACCTCGAAACCGTCAGGGCTTCCGTTGATGATGGCCGCGATCTGGTCGAGCCGGCCGGAGGCTTCCTTGACCGCCACGATGTTGTCCACGTCGCGTGCTAGGCGCAGGGTGGTCTCGGCCTCCATGTTGACGACGCATCGGCCCGGGATGTTGTAGAGGACCACGGGAACGTCGACCGCCTCGGCGATCGCGCGGAAGTGTCGGTACAACCCCTCCTGCGGGGGTTTGTTGTAGTACGGGACGACGGCCATGATCGCGTCCACGCCGAGACCGACGACCTTCCGTGCGAACTCGACCGAATCCGCCGTGCAGTTGTCGCCGACGTTCGCGATGATCGGCGCGCGCTCGCCGACGGCGTCCACGACCGCGCGGAAGAGTTCCATCTTCTGGTCGTAGAAGACGGTGGGACTCTCGCCTGTCGTGCCGCACACGACCAGCGCCTCGCTGCCGCTGTCGAGCAGGCGCACGGCAAGGTCCTGAGCGCGAGGCAGGTCGAGATCGAGGTCCGCCGTGAAGGGCGTGACCATGGCTGTGATGAGTCTGCCGAATCGAGGATCAGCCATCTTCGGGCCCCCTGCGAGAGTGCGCCGCCTTCTTCCCCGGCGTTGCGTGTTCGTTCGTCTGAGGTATTGTGCCACAGCGCTCCGACATCCGAACCGCGGAGGTCACCGCACCGTCGCCGTCCCTCGTGCGAGTGGAGTCGGCCCTCAGCGGCCGCATGGCCGCACGCACGTCATGAGCCGAGTTCGAACCCGTCATGCAGAGCTCGCACCGCCGTCTCAGCGTCCGCCGCGCGCACCAGCACCGAGATCGTGGTGTGGCTGTCGGCGGTCTGCAAGACGTCGACGCCGGCGGCGGAAAGGTGTTCCGCCATGCGTGCCATGACGCCGGGGACGCCGTGCATCGCGGCGCCCACGAGCGTGACCTTCGCAAGCGCCGGCGTGACCTTGTGCGGCAGGCCGAGCGTCGCCAGCGTCGCGCATGCCGCGTCGCGCGACGTACCGGCGACAGTGAACAGTAGCTGGTCGCACGCGGGGGTGAACATGTCGAGGGAGACCCCGGCGTCGGCCATCGCGCGGTACACATCGGTCTGGGCGGCCATGTGCTGGCTCGTGCCCTCGCCCGCCGGAAGGGTGACGGCCACGCGGACGATGCCCGATGTGTGCGTGACCGCCGTGCCGATCGAGGATGGGACGTACGAGGCGATGTCGGCCACGAGCGTGCCCGGGTGGTCCGAGTAGGTGTTGCGCACGCGCACTGTGAGCCCGCTGGCCAGCGCGAGCTCGGCGGCGGGCGTGTGGACGATGCGGGCGCCCGCTCGGGCCATCTGGAACAGCTCGTCGGCGCTGATGACCTCGAGCACGCCGGCGTCGTCGCAGGAGCGGGGGTCGGCGCTCATGACGCCGTCGACGTCGGTGTAGATCTCGACGGAGGCGGCGCCGAGCGCGACGCCCAGCGCGCAGGCGGTGGTGTCGCTGCCCCCGCGGCCGAGCGTCGTGAGGCTCCCGTCGGCGGAAACGCCTTGGAATCCGGCCACGACCGGCACCGCGCCGTCCGCCATCGCGGCGAGCAGGGCGCCTGGGTGGATGTCGGTGATCGCCGCGGCGCCGAAGGTGCCGTCGGTGCCGATGCCGGCATCGGCACCCGTGAAGGCGCGGGCGGGAACGCCGCGCGCGCGCAACCCGTGCGCGATCACGACGGCCGAGACGACCTCGCCGCACGAGGCCAGCAGATCGCGCTCGCGCTCGTCGGTCGGAAGGCCGTCCACGAGCGAGAGGAGCGTGTCGGTCGCGTAGGGCGCGCCTGAGCGGCCCATCGCGGAGACAACGACCACCGGGGAGAGGCCCAGTTCCCGAGCGGCCAGCACGCGCCGCGCGATCGCCCCGCGTCCCTCGGCCGTGGCCACCGACGTGCCGCCGAACTTCTGGACGACGACAGCGCCCACGGTCGAGCGGCCCTTGTCGCTCTGGCGACCGGCGCCGCCGTCCCCGGCCTCGGTCACAGGCCCATCAGCTCCTCGAGCCCGACCACGAGGCCGGTGCGGGAGACGACCTCGCGCACCGCGAGCACGACGCCGGGCATGAAAGACGTCCGATCGATCGAGTCGTGCCGGATCGAGAGCGTCTGGCCCTGGCCCCCGAAGAGGACCTCCTGGTGAGCGACGAGGCCCGGCAGGCGCACCGAGTGCACGTGCACGCCCTCGACGACCGCGCCGCGGGCGCCTTCCTCGATCTCCGTGTCGCGCCCCGGCACGACCGGGTCGGCGGCGCGCGCGGCGCTGATGAGCGCGGCGGTGCGCATCGCCGTTCCCGAGGGCGCGTCGAGCTTGCGGTCGTGGTGCAGCTCGATGACCTCCACGTGCGGCATGAAGCGCGCCGCCTCCGTCGCGAAACGCATCATCAGCACCGCGCCAATGGCGAAGTTCGGTGCGATGAACAGGCACGCGTCGGATGGGGTCTCGGCCGCCACCTCGCGCCAGTGACCCTCGCTCACGCCCGTGGTGCCCACGACGCAATGCACTCCTGCCGCGAGCGCCGTGCGCACGTTGCCCTCGACCACGGTCGGCGCGGTGAAGTCGACCAGGACGCGCTCGCCCGGACCGGTGAGCGCGGCGGCGAGGTCGGCCGTGCACGTCACGGTCCCGCCCGCGCCGTCGTCGAGAGAGACGCCCGCGGCACCGGGATCCACCGCCGCGGCGAGGCGCATGTCCGGCTCGGCGCCGACCGCCTTGACCACCTCGCGGCCCATCCGCCCGGCCGCACCGGCGACGATGACCTCGATCATACTTCTCGCCCTCCCCTTGTCGGCGCCCTCACCCCAGCAGGTGCGCGACCGCTTCCTCCTCGAACGGAGCCACCATCGCCATCACGCGTGGCCCGGCGATGGTGATGCCGGCCACACGCATCACGTCGGCGTGCTGGACGGCGTCGATCCGCTCGATTATCTCATCCAGCGTGAGGATCTCCCCATGGGTGACCTCGCTCTTGCCCAGACGCGACATGCGGGCGTTGGTGTTCTCCATGCCCAGTACGAGGGAGCCCTTCATGGACTCCTTCGCGCGGTACAGCTCGTCGTCGGTCGCGCCACCTTCCAGGAAGCGCTCGACTTCCGACTGGATGAGGCGCACGACCTGCTCCGCGTTGTCGGGCCTGGTTCCCGCGTACACCGTGTACTGCCCGGTGTCGAGGTACTGCAGGTGGTAGGAGCCGACCGCGTACGCCAGCCCGCGCTTCTCGCGGATCTCTTGGAACAGCCGCGACGACATCCCTCCGCCGAGGATCGTGTCCATGACGCCGACGGCGAACCGGTCCGGATCGCGCGCGGGCAGGCCCAGCGTGCCCCAGCAGATGTGCGCCTGCTCGGTCTCCTTCGTGATGATGCGAAGCCGCGGAGTGACGTGGGCCGGGGTCATCCCGCGTTCCGCACGCGGCGCCTGCGGAACGACCAACAGCCGCTCGACCATGTCGACGAGAGCCGCGTGGTCGATGTTGCCCGCCGCCGACACCACGATGCTGCCCGAGCCGTAGCGACGCGCCGTGTACGCGAACGCGTCCTTCGGCATGAAGGCCCCGACCGTATCGGGCCCGCCCAGGACGGGGCGGCCCAACGGGTGCCCCTCGAGCAGGGTCTCGGCGAACAGGTCGTGGACCTTCTCCTCGGGGGTATCCTCGGCGCGCGAGATCTCCTCGAGCACGACCTCTCGCTCCGACAGGATGGCCGACTCCTCGATGAGCGAGTTGGACACCATGTCGGCGAGGATGCCGAACGCCTCGGCCGCGTGCTGGTCGATCACCTGGCAGTAGTAGGTGGTGTACTCCTTGTCGGTGCCCGCGTTGAACCGGGCCCCCACGCGGTCGAACGCCTCGGATATCTCCGCTGCCGTGCGGGTGGGCGTGCCCTTGAACATCATGTGCTCGATGAAGTGGGAGAGCCCCGCCTCGCCGGGCAACTCGTCGCGACTGCCGGCCGCCACCCATATGCCAAGCGCGACGGAGCGCACGGCGTCCATGCGTTCCGATATGACCGTGACGCCGTTGCGGGTGACGGTCCTGTCGTAAAACATCTCTCGCCTCTCACTCATCTCCCGGCCGCATACCCGCGCCCGGAGGCCGGTCCGGCCCGGCATCGCGCTGCCCCGTGTTGCTTCAGAAGGCGTGCGCGACGTCGGGCCGGAGGACCGCTTGTGTCTATACGGGAGAGCTAGTGGCGCCGACGCGGGCCGCGGTCTGCGCCGCCACCCGGACGGTCGGTGCCGCCTCCAGGACGATCGCTGCCGGGACGCGGGCCACGGTCCCCGCCAGGGCGCGGGCCACGGTCCCCGCCGCCGCCACCGGAACTGGGCGGCGCGTCGGGCTTGTCCACGCGGTCCAGGCTGACCTTGCCGCGGTCGTCGATGTCGATGATCTCGACCTCGACCTCATCTCCGACGTTGAGGACGTCCTCCACCTTGTCGACGCGGCCCTTGGCCACGCGCGAGATGTGGAGCAGGCCGTCCTTGCCGGGGAACAGCTCGATGAAGGCGCCGAACGCCTGGATGGTCACGACGCGGCCGTGGTACTTCTCGCCGATCTCGGGCTCGCGGGTGATCATCTGGATGCGGCGGACCGCCTCCTCGCCACCACGGTCGCGGCTGGCGATGTAGATCGTGCCGTCGTCGTTGACGTCGATGTCGGCGCCGGTAGCCTCGATGATGCTGCGGATCATCTTGCCGCCTGGGCCGATGATGTCGCGGATCTTGTCGGTCGGGATCTTGATGGTCAGGATGCGCGGCGCGAACTCGGACAGCTCGGCGCGCGGCTCGGCGATCGACTCGAGCATCTTGCCGAGGATGAAGGCGCGGCCCTCCTTCGCCTGCATGAGGGCGCGGCGCAGGATGTCGACGGACAGGCCCTTGGCCTTGTTGTCCATCTGCATGGCCGTGATGCCCGACGCGGTGCCGGCGACTTTGAAGTCCATGTCGCCGAGGAAGTCCTCGAGGCCCTGGATGTCGGTCAGGATGGCGACATCGTCACCCTCCTTGATGAGCCCCATCGCGATGCCGGAGACCGGCGCCTTGATGGGCACGCCGGCGTCCATGAGCGCGAGGGTGGATCCGCACACGGAGCCCATCGACGAGCTGCCGTTGCTCTCCAGCACCTCGGACACGATGCGCAGGGTGTAGGGGAAGTCCTCCTCGAGCGGGATCACGGGAAACAGGGCGCGCTCGGCGAGCGCTCCGTGGCCGATGTCGCGACGCTTGGGGCCGCGCATGAACCCGGTCTCGCCCGTCGAGAACGGCGGGAAGTTGTAGTGGTGGATGTAGCGCTTGCCCTCGGACACGTCGATCGTGTCGATGCGCTGCCACTCGGAGAGCATCCCGAGCGTGAGAACGGAGAGCACCTGTGTCTGGCCGCGGGTGAACAGGCCGGAACCGTGGCTGCGCGGCAGGTAGCCGGCGGTCGTGGTGATGGTGCGGACCTCGTCGAGGGCGCGGCCGTCGGCGCGCTCCCCCTCCTCGAGGACCATGGCGCGCATGGTCTTCTTCTCGAGCTGCTTGAGGATGGCTTTGATGTCCTTGCCGTTCGCGGCGAGCTCTTCGGGCGTGAACGTCGCGAGCAGCTCGTCCTTGACGGCCTGCACGTCGCCCATGCGGGAGTGCTTGTCCGCATTGTGCAGGGCGGCCTTCATCTTGTCGGCGCCCGCGGCGAAGACGCGATCTCGCAGCGCCGGGTCGACGACGTGGATCGGCACGTCCATCGGGGTGATGTCGAACTTCGCGAGGAAGCGGTCCTGCACCTCGCAGAAGGCGCGGATGGCCTCCTGCGCGAACATGAGCGCCGCGAGCATGTCCTCCTCGGACACCTCCTTGGCGCCGGCCTCGAGCATGAACACGGCGTCCTTGGAGCCGGCCACGACCAGGTCGAGGTCGGAGGCTTCAGCCTCTTCGAACGACGGGTTCACCACGAACGCCCCTTCGGCGTCGCGGCAGACGCGGACTCCAGCCAGCGGGCCCTCGAACGGGATGCCGGCGGCCATGAGGGCCGACGACGCGCCCATGATGGAGATGACGTCGGGCTGGTTGACCTGGTCCGCGGACAGGACGGTCGCGATGACCTGCACCTCGTTGCGGAACCCGTCGGCGAACGACGAGCGGAGCGGCCGGTCGATCATGCGAGCGGTGAGCGTGGCCTTCTCGCTCGGACGCGACTCGCGCTTGATGAAGCCGCCGGGCAGTTTGCCCGCGGCGTACATGCGCTCCTCGAAGTCCACCGTGAGCGGGAAGAAGTCGAGGTCCTTGGGGTTCTTCGACGCGGTGGCCGTGACGAGCACGATCGTGTCGCCCTGCCGCACCACGACGGCGCCCCCGGCCTGCTTGGCCAGCTCGCCGCTCTCCATGGTGTAGGTCTTGCCGTACAGTTCGAAACTCTCAGTTACCTTTCCCATCCTCTTTATCCTCTTCCTTCAGCCCTTTGCGCCCCGACCCTTGCCGGGGCGTTTCTCTGGGTGGACCGGCGGTCCACCCGTATATGCTCGGAAGCGAGGGATACTACTCCCCCGCTTCCGCATGCAACCTGTTCAGGACGGCAGACTAGCCACGAAGGCCGAGCTTGCCGACGATCGAGCGGTAGCGCTCGATGTCGTTCTTCTTGATGTAGTTGAGCATGCGCCTGCGCTGGCCGACGAGCTTCAGGAGCCCACGGCGGCAGTGGTGGTCGTGCTTGTGGGTGCGAAGGTGCTCGGTGAGGTCCGAGATGCGCTTGGACAGCAGCGCTACCTGGACTTCGGGGGAACCGGTGTCGGTGTCGTGCTTCTTGTGGTCCCCGATGATGACGGTCTTGGTTTCCTTGTCGAGCGGCATGGCATTCACCTTTCACGTGAGAGTCGCCTCCGGCCGAGAAGGGCGTCGGTGAGTCGCCTATCCAAGCTCGGGGCCTTCGTTCCAACCGGCGTAGTCTATCACACGCGGCCGGGAGTGTCTGCGCGCGGGGCGCCGGCCGGTCAGCGTTTGCCCAGCATGGTGTAGCCGAGGGCGATCAGCCGGTCGCGAAGGCCCGCGCTCATGTGGAACAGGACGGCCACGGGCCACGGTGCGGCGGCCCCATAACGCCCGCGGGGGTGTCTCGCGGCCAGCGCGTTGAGCACGACACGCGAGACCGCGTCCGGGCCGGGCTGACCGGCGTGCAGTCGAGCGCCCATGGCGGCGTCGCGGCGATACGCGTCGCGGTACGGCGATTCCGGAACGTGCGCGAGAACGGCCGCCGACACCGTCCTCGACGTCGTGTCGAAGTGGGTCGCGATGTTGCCCGGCTCGACGACGACGACGTGGATGCCGAACGGGCGCAGCTCCTGGCGCGCCGCGTCGCTCAGTGCCTCAAGGGCGAACTTGGTCGCCGAGTACGCCCCGATGATGGGCAGGGAGAGGCGGCCGGCCACCGAGGAGATGTTCACGATGGTTCCGCTCCCCCGCACGCGCATGTGAGGGATGACCGCCTGCATGAGCCGAAGCGCGCCGAACACGTTGACGTCGAACATCGCGCGGACCGCGGCCGCCGGCAGCTCCTCGATGACGCCCCGGACGCCATAGCCCGCGTTGTTGACGAGCACGTCGATGCGGCCATAGGCCTCCATCACCTGGGCGATCGCGGCGGTGACCGACTCATCACTGGTCACGTCGAGGGCCAGATTGAGAGCCACTTCGAGGCCGTCGAGACTTTCGCCGCGCCTGGCGGTGGCCACGACGACGTAGCCCGCGGCGGTCATCCGGGTCGCCAGATCGCGGCCTATGCCGGTGGAGCACCCCGTGATGAGCGCAACCATGGCGTCCACGCAAATCCCCCTCATCAGTGATCGGTGACGCGGGCGTCGAGAAGCAGTTTCAGTCGCGCGTGAGCCTCGCCGTCACGGGGACCCCGAGCCAGCTCGGGCACGTCAGGCTCGCCACTCCAAGCCCCCCGCCCACCAGCGACATCCATCGCCACGATGGTAAGCGAAAAGGGCTTCGGCCGGTGCGGGCTTACCCGATGGCGCGGTCCTTGGGCTGCGCGGTCCACGAGTCGAGCGTGGCGCGATCGACTGTGATGTTGCCGCCCGCGAGAGTGGCGGGGACCTCGTCGAGCGGATAGAGCTTGCAGGCGCCGCTGATGCCGACACCGGTCTCGATGTTGCGCTTGGTGCCGCACGACTCGCACGTCAGGGTCAGGTCGGCTTCGATGCGTTGCCGTTCACCCTCGCACGGCGGGCAGTAGCTGACACCGACGAACACCCGGCCCGATGGCTTGACGTAGGCGATCATCGGGAGCGGCTTGGCGCCGGCTTTCGCATACTCGAAGTACACGATCTTGCTGGCCAGCAGCTTGTCCGCCGGTATCGAGATCTGCGTGTCCGTCTGGGTGGCGGTCAGCTCGGTCATCTTCGTGACGCCGTCGTAGACTGTCACGTCGGCCAGCTTCGGCTCGGCGTACGCTGCCGGAAGGAGGCGACCGATGTACTTGGCCTCCGCGGGATCGGCGCCAGCGGTCGAGGCGGACCCCGTCGCGGTGACGACGCCCTTCTGCGCTCCACCGGTCGAGATGGCGAGCAGGGCCACGACGATGACGGCGGCGACCCCGATGGCTATCCAGCGAGCCCTCTTGGGCCCGGCCGCCTTCGCCGACGTGGGAGCGGTTCTCTTCTTCTTGCTCACGGAAACCTCCAAGGGGGAGACCGGGCGGCTCTGCGCGGTGCCGGCGCCCTGCTTCGCGCGCGTGACTCGGGTGTCATCACGGCCGGATGATGTGCAAGGCGCGTACCAGCATCAGGCACCGGTTCGATGCGGAATCGAGCGTAGGCGGCGGCGTCCGACGAGCGGTGGTCGGCGAGCGGGACCTACCGTGCTCGCTCCCACTCCCCGATCGCGTCCAAGAACAGCTGGCCGTAGCGTTCCAGCTTGGCCTGCCCCACCCCGCTGACGGACAGCATCTCGGAGAACGAGTGCGGCTGCCGGCGGACCATGTCGACCAGAGCCGCATCGGTGAACACCACGTACGCGGGCTTGCCCTCGTCGGCCGCCAGCCGTCGCCGCAGTTCGCGCAGGTGCTCGAACAGGTCGGCGCCGACCGGGCCCAGGTCGATGGCGGACCGTTTCGGCTTCGCGGCGCGTTCCGCCTTGGGGCGCGGCGCGGGCGGCTTCGCCAGCGTGAGGGACTGCTCGCCCCGCAGGACCGGACCGGCCGGCTCGAGCAGCTTGAGGGTCGAGTAGTCGCCGATGTCCTGCAGGAGGTAGCCGCGGTGCACGAGCTGCCGGATAAGCGATGACCACGCGTCCTTCGACAGCTCGGCGCCGATGCCGAACACGGACAGCGCGTCGTGGCCGTTGTCCGAGATTCGCTCGCCGCGCGACCCGCGAAGCACGTCGATCACGTAGCCGGCGCCGTAGCGCCCGCCCAGCCGGTATACCGCCGACAGCGCCTTCTGCGCGTCCACGGTGGCGTCGTACGTCTCGGGCGGGGTGTCGCAGACGTCGCAGCGACCGCAGTCGTCGGCCAGCGCCTCGCCGAAGTAGCCGAGCAGCGCGCGCCGGCGGCACGTCGAGGAGTCGGCGAAGCCCACCATCGCGTCGAGTTTGTGTGTCTCGACCCGGCGCTGGTCGGGGTCGCCCACCTCGTCGACGAAGCGCTTGGCCTGCATCACGTCGGCCATGCTCCACAGCATGTGGGCGAACGCGGGCAGCCCGTCTCGTCCGGCGCGGCCCGTCTCCTGGTAGTAGCCTTCGATCGAGCGCGGCATGTCGTGGTGCACCACGAACCGGACGTCGGGCTTGTCGATGCCCATGCCGAAGGCGATGGTGGCCACCACGATGTCCACGCGGTCGCCGAGGAACTCGTTGTGTACGCGCGTACGTTCGGCGGCGGGCAGGCCCGCGTGATACGCGGCCGCGGAGAAGCCCGCGTGTCGCAGGGCGGCCGCGACCTCCTCCACCCTCCGGCGCGACAGTGCGTAGACGATGCCCGACTCCCCCTTGTGCGAGGCCAGGAACTCGAGCAGCTGCCGCGAGGCGCTGGCCTTGTACTCGGCCGAGTAGCGGATGTTGGGCCGGTCGAACGACGAGACGAAGGCGGGCGCGTCGGCCAGCCCCAGCTGAGCGACGATGTCGCGGCGCGTCTGGTCATCCGCGGTGGCCGTCAGTGCGATCACCGGCACGCCGGGGAAGCGCCGCTTGATGAGCGACAGTTGGGTGTACTCGGGGCGGAAGTCGTGCCCCCACTGCGAGATGCAGTGCGCCTCGTCGATCGCGAACAGCGAGATGCGTGCGGCGTCGATCATGCCGAGGAAGCCGTCCATGACGAGACGCTCGGGCGCCACGTAGAGCAGGTCGAGCGCGCCGGCGCGGAGATCCGCGATGACCTGCCGCGCCTCGCCGTCGGCGATCGACGAGTTCAGGCACGCGGCCGACACGCCGTTGGCCCGAAGGGCGTCCACTTGGTCTTTCATCAGCGCGATCAGCGGCGAGACGATGATGGCGGTGCCCGGCCGGGTGATCGCGGGCAGCTGGTAGCACAGCGACTTGCCGCCGCCGGTGGGCATGAGGACGAAGGCGTCACCACCGCCCACGACGTGCCGGATGATCTCCTCCTGATGCTCGCGGAAGGAGCTGTAGCCGAAGACCTCCTTGAGGAGGTGGTGAAGGTCGGTGGCGGGTGCGCTGATCGTGGTGTCGCTCAGTTCGCCGTCTCCCCGCCCTCGCGGAACTCGACGCCGTCGAGACCCCGGAAGTGCGCGTCCTGCGTCCACAGGACCCCGTCCTCGGCGCGCGCGGTCGCGAGGACGATCGCATCCGCCATCGCCAGGCCGGTCGCCAGCGAGACCCGCGCGGCATCGATCGAAAGCGTTGCCGACAGTTCGACGACCCGCCCCTGCAGCATCACGCTCGCAGCCTCGAGGGCGGTCGCCTCGTCCTTGAGCTGGCAGATGCGTTCGAACACTTCGAATAGCGTCAGCGAAGGCACGGCCAGGGTGTCGGCAGCCTCTACGACCGCGGCGAACTCGCCGGCGTTGGGGCCGTCGCCGAAGTACTCCAGCCACGCTGATGAGTCGACGACGTTCACACTCGCTCCCCGCGATCGCGCTCGAAGGTGGTGTCGAGCCCGCGCAGGATGCCGCGGAGCTCCCGTGCCGGACGGATGGGCAAGAACTCGATGTGACCCCCGAAAGCGAGGACCTGCACCTTCTGACCAGGGACGAGGCTCAACTGCTCGCGGACGGACTTCGGGATCACGACCTGGAACTTGGGAGATATCGTGACGGTGTCCATGGTGCGCCTCCTTCGGTGCGTCTTACGACAAGTCTATCGATAGCACATTCGTATGACAAATGCATGCGGGCCGGTGCGTGGGCCTGTGGCACGACCGGGGCATCAACGCCGCCCCCCGCTCAGTAGAGGCATGCGTCCAGGATCGACAGAGCCTCGTCGACCACTGACTCCGGAGCCGGCCCGATGAGCTTGACCGCCCGAGCGCGGAAGTCCATCGACTTGACCTGCTCGACCATGACGACACCCGTGACGCCCTCACCGGGAGGGATCTCGACGTGGAACGGGTAGTCGCGCCGTGCGTTGGTGACCGGGCACACGATGCACAGGCCCGTGTTCTGGTTGAAGAGGTCGTTGCTGACGACCAGAGCGGGGCGGCAACCCTGCTGTTCGTGCCCTGACTGCGGGTCGAAGCTCAACGCGACGAAGTCGCCCTTACGGGGGACGTAGGCGGCCGCCATCTACCAGACCTCCCCGCCCGTGGGAGGGCCCCAATCGAGCTCGCCGGGCCGGTAGTCGGCGGGGATCTCCCTGACCAACTCGCCCAGGTCGACTCCGCCTCTGACGCGCCTTACCGGCACGATGACCAGCACTCCGTCGCGCAACGTCACTTCAACTCGATCGCCGATCTGGATGTCGGCATGCACAAGCAGATCCTTGCTGAGCCGCAGGCCCTGGCTGTTGCCCCATCTCTGGACCTTCGTGATCATAGTGTGGCCTCCATAGCGGATAGCCGGAGTATAGCCTGTGATGGAAGCCTCGGCAATCGGTTCACCCCCGGCCCCCAGGCGGCCGCGTCTCGCAGGGGGTCCTTGGACACAGAGTCTTGCGGCACCAGGCTCAGCCGACTATCTCCTCGAGCAGGGAGTCGGCCTGACGGAGACAGTATTCACGCACGACCGACCAGTCGTACGGCACGAGCATGATGGGGTCCGGTTCGGCCTCGGCATCCTCGAAGTACGCGAGACTGCGGAGGACGTGGATGGGGTTCAACCTGACGGCGGGCATCTTCTCGGAGAGCGCGTCCATGATCTCGCGGATGCCAAGGCCCGCGCGTCCTAGCTCGTAGAGGTCGACGAAGTCCTTCCGACTTCCACGCTGGCTGACCGCGACGAGCTTCATGCACCCGATGTCCAAGAGGCCCGCGACGGGTATCCCGAATCGGGTCGCGATCGGCTCCATCAGCAGAACGTAGGGGTAGTGGAACAGGCTCAGCCGCACCACACCGACGGAGCCGACGAAGGTTCCTTCTTCTTGGCGGTCGATCCCGACCGGCCCGCACGCCGAGAGGAGTGGAGCTACCCGCTCCCATGACCACGGTCGTTCGCAGAAGAGGTCAAGGTCGGCGGAAAGGCGATGGCCCAGTTGCAGAGCTGCACCTGTGCCTCCCGCAAGGTAGAAGGCAGAGAGTTCGGATCGATGACCGAGGCACTCGAAGACCGTCACCACCGCTGGAGGGAGCACTTCTTCATGCAGCGCGTTCACGGCGTCTCCTCAGCAGGACGGTCCAAGCCGATGCGACGTCAGCCGCCAGGGCGCGGTCTCGCGCGGCCACGTCGCCGATCCGCGACTCCCCATAGCGACGGAACAGCCACGCCACCTGGTCAGGACGACCCGCCTCGAGAACGCGTCGGATTATGAAGCCGGCGTTGCGCCCCTCATCAAGCTTCGACAAGTCGACGTCCCAGATGACGGACGACAGGTCCGGCCGGGCGACCGCGCCCGCGATGCGCTCGATCTCGGCGAGCGGGACCAGCGCCACCCGCTCAGACACCCGAACGGCAGCGACCTTTCCCGCCGCGATCCAGTTCCGCACGGTGCGCGGTGTGACTCCCAGCAGACGTGCGGCATCGCGAATCTTCACAGTCGGCTGCATCTTGCGCTCCACTCTCGCTATATCGACGATGCATTGTAGCACGCTGAGCAGGCACGTTTCCGTTATTGCCTATCGGCTCGGACATGACAAGGAGTCCATGCGCGGAGCCTCGCTAGCGGGCGAGCCTGCTCTCTTTGGGGTTGTGGATCCGATGAGGTTCGGATCGCACAAGCGCGGCTCGTCGGGGTTGAGTTATACGCAGGCTCGGCGCATACTGCGTATAACTTCGAGGAGGAGCCTTGGAACGCCTGCCGCTGGAGATCCAGACGCTGTACGCGGAGTTGCTCGAGCAACTCGCCGCACGAGAGGCCTACCGAGCGATCGGGCACGTCCCCGGCAGCTTCGTGACCAAGCACGTCAAGGGGCGGGAGTACGCGTACTTCCAGCACCTCGACCCCGGTGGTGCGAAGCGCCAGACCTACCTGGGACTCTGGGACGAGGCGCTGCAGGCCGTCGCTGCACAGCACGTCTCCCAGCGCCTGGAATGGCGGAGCGACGAGGCGTCGATCGAACGACTCGCCGCCCTGCTCCGTACCGGCGGCGCCCTCACCACCGACGGGCCGTCGGCGCGCGTGTTGCGCGCGCTGTCCGATGCTGGGGTCTTCCGTCTCGGCGCCGTCCTGGTGGGCACTCACGCATTCTCGGTACTGGGCAACGTGCTGGGTGTTCGCTGGCCGAGCGCCTCATTGCGCACGCAGGACGTCGACATGGCTGCCCCACTACACATGGACATCGCCGTCCCGGCCATGTCGGCGGATGTGCCTCGTGTCCTCGATGGACTGGAGATGGGCTTCCTGCCGGTGCCGGGACTCGACCCCGCGTCGCCCACGACTGCGTTCAAGGTCCGCGGACAGGGACTGCGGGTCGACCTGTTGACGCCCGCGAAAGGAACTGAGGTCGCACCCGTTCCTATCCCCCGCCTCGGCGCGGCGGCGCAACCGCTCAAGTTCCTCGACTACGTGCTCGCAGCCCCTGTACGCGCCGCAGTAATCGACGGGGGCGGGACGAGCGTCAACGTCCCCGAACCCGCACGCTTCGCCTTGCACAAGCTCATCGTCGCGAACGAGCGACCAGCAACGTTCCACGCCAAGCGCGACAAGGACCTGACACAGGCCGCACAGGTGCTCGGCTTTCTGGTCGATGAGCGCCCGGGCGACGTTCGCATCGCGTGGGAGGCAGCTGCGCAGCGTGGAAGCGGATGGTCCAAGCGCCTGGTCGCCGGACTCAAGACGATGCAGACGATCGACGCCGAGGTTGCTGAGCGGGTCATAGCGCTCGTCTGAGAGTCAGTGGCCAGCTGCGCGTCGAGCACCTCGTCGGATGCTTCGCCACCCCGCGTCGGTCGCCGCTCTCCTGGTCGCGGTGGCGATCCCGCGGGGCACGGAGCCGGGGCTCGGCAAACTGCGGACGGGCGCCTCGGAACCCCCTCACTGCCCAGTCGCGAAGGCCATCGATCTCAACGCCGAAGCCCTCGCCCGCAGGCGACCAAGCGGCCGGACACGCCGAGGCAGAAGCGACTGCGCGTCGGGACGACGGCCACCTGGTGTCCCCTACCGCCGCCAGACCCTCGCTCCGGGATCCCACCAACGAGCGGCACCGCCTGTGAGAACGGGATCGAACAGGTCGCGGGCCGTCCGGAGGCCGCTGTCGACGTTCGCGTCGCTGACCAGAGACGCCTCCGTGGCGAGCCGCCGGTACGCCGCTCGCCACTCCGCAGGAGGGGCGGGCAGCTCCTTCGGGACAGCATGTCCCCGTCTTGAGTCGAACGTTGCGCGGACGGCAGCCTCCAAGGCATCTCGGTCGATCCGCTCGGACTCGGCGATCAGCACGATGTCTACCAGGTCCTTGACCCTGCTGTTCGAGGCGGCACGCGGCAGGGTGAGCGCGTGCAGCTTCTCGGCGAGATGCTGCGTCACGGGGTAGCTGGCGACGATCGTCTGAGGGACCTCAGCGAACGCCAGAAGCGAGGTCACCGCCATGGGGTCCGCCGGGGAGGTCATGGGGTCGCCGACTCCGACGTCCACGTGGAACGATTCGAAGGTCCGCCCATCGAGTCGCGCGGTCGCTGGGAACCTGGAGGTGTTCTCTGAGGGGAGGATCGTCTGACGGCCCACCTCGAATGCGAACCAGTCGCCAAGGTCGAGACGGGCAGCGCCGCGCAGGGAGGAGTCCGCATCCGCACGCGCATCACACAACAGCACGTCCAGGTCCCGAGTGGCGCGAGATGTCAGGCGATACCGGACCTGCAGCGCGAATCCCCCCTTGAGGACCCAGGCGGTGGGATCGTCCGCAGTGAGGCGCGCGAGCAACCTGTCGAAGGCGACCGTCTTCCTGAGGCGACTGAGCGGCACTCCTGTGCCGGCGCTCTCGAAACGGAGCCGGGTCTCGAGAGCTGTTCTGAATGCCTGCGCCGAGTCGTATCTCATTGCGACGCCTCGGACATCGCGCGCGCCAGGATCCCGCGCGTACGGACGGATGCCCCCGCCATGGCGTTCGTCAGCCGCTCGGTGTCGGTGAGCCCACGCTCAAGGGCATCTCGAACCGCCTGCTCCACGATCTCCGGAGACACACCGGTCCGCGTGACATCCAGGAGCGTTCTCTCCACGGTCGTCACCGGCAGGCCCTCCCGGGATGTCACGTCCCCCGATGCGAGGGCAGCCGTATGCAGGCGAATTCCCTTGCGTCGGCGAGAGGCACTGCGCGGGACCGTGGCGTGCATCTCGCCCGGCACAAGTTCGGACAGACCATAGACAGTCATTGCGCTCTCGTGCGATATCACCGCGGTCGGGCCGAGGAGCAGCCAAGCACGAAACAGGTCTTCCATGTCGGAGGCCGGATAGCGCGACAGGCGATAGACTCCAGTCGCCATCCGCTCGAAGACACCAGATCCCGCGTGGTGCGCCACGAGCGACCGCGAGTAGCCGGCCCGCGCAGCCTGCCAGGTGGCGAAGTAGCCGGCTTGCCCCTCGGCTATACGGAACAGTGCGTCTGGGTCCGGTCGCGCGGACGACACTACGTGTGCTTTATGGCGTATATCCTTTGACATATTGCACACATTAAACGTTCTCATTCGCATGCGCAAGGGTCTGGACGCGATGGGGTGCGATGGCCCGCCGGGCGCTCACCGTGGGGCGCCCCTTCGTGCTGACCCCCGACGGTCCGTTCCGGACTCTACCTCTGCTGAAGGGTCTCCGCGGCGAAACGGGTGAACCGCCGAGCAACCTGAAGAGCGGCCCCGGCGGACTCCCGAGAGAACTCGGCGTTGTAGTCAGCGTTCTCGCGAAGAACGCGTGCCCGTTCGATACCGCGGGCGAGTTCACGGCCTTCACCCTCGTCTCCGTAGAACGCTCTGAACGCCACGAGCAGGCAATAGTGACTCTTCTCGACGTACCCGCGAGCCAGTGTCGCTGACGGCTCAATACTGATCACCCTGTGACGGTCGAAAATTGACCACCCCATGTAGGCTCCTTGTCACGGTGACGTGGCGAGGAGGGGTCAATTGATACGGCTGGAGGAATGGGTGGACATCGTCTCGATGAAGA
>JANYAK010000026.1 GCA_025361335.1 Coriobacteriia bacterium | reverse complement strand
GGCCGCCCGCGAGGGCGGCCCGACCATTGTCGACTACTTGGCCTCGCTCAGCCGCGCCACGTCCGACGCGACCACGAGCCCCATGGCGGTGTACTCTCCGCCGACCACCAGCCCGACGCCGTCCTTGGTCCCCGCCGGCATCGCGCCCTCGAACTGCACGCGCAGGTCGCCCCCGCCACCGGCCACGGTGAGCACGAAGCGCTCGCCGCCCTGACCGGACGCATTGAGCGAGCCGGCCTTCAAGATACCGTGCACGCGCACGGGCTGGCCGGCCGCCTTCGCCTTGAGCAGGTCCGTCACGGACATAGCATCCGACTTCGAAGCGTACTTCGACGGACACTTGGTGGTCATGTCGTCGGCCTTGATCAGGCCGCCCTTCTCCAGCATCCCGGTGACTATCGCCACGGTGTCGTTGCCGAACGTGTTCGGCGCGGCGCCGGTGTAGACGACCGACAGCTCGGGGCCGCCCGTCTTGCCTTCGGTCTTGATGCGGAATTTCATTGGGTCGGTCCGCTTGTCCCACGACCCGGCCACGACGGTCCCGGTGACCCGGACCCTCGTGCCGACGAGGCTCGCATCGCTCACGGCCTCGCTCACCGTCTTGGAATACGCCCCCGTGCCGGCGCCGGACCCGAAGAACACCGCGGCCGCGACCGCGAGGATGATGACCGTGACCCCGATGAGCCTGTTCCTAGCTCGTTTGTTCATAGTTCGCGACACGACTCCTTCGACGTGGACGCGCGGCCCACGCGACAGCGCGCGGCCGAATGCGTCATACGAGGGCGGGAGAGTAGTCGGAATGCACCGCTTCGCGCCCGCTTGCCTGAACGAGGAGAGTGTAGCACCCGCGCTCTCACAGCCACAACGAAAGCAGCGAACCCCGTGCCTACCGGCGCGTCTGCAGCCACTGGACGTCCGGCGCGAACCCGGTCTCTACGAGAAGCTCCATGTAGCGCTCCGGCGCGAGCCTGCCCGGCGCCCCCTCGAGCGCGACGAGCGTCGCCTCGATGACGTTGGTCCCGAAGGAGCGCCCTTCGAGCCTCGGCGTGGAAGTGACGAGAAGCTCGACACCCCTCGACCTGAGGAACTCCACGTCCTGTGCGGTCGTGGTGTTGGTCACGACCCACTTGCCGGACATGTCCCGCGGCATCCACTTGCGCACGTACTTGTAGTCGCCGGCGATGATGTCCGCGTCCCGATACAGCGCGGCGTGCGTGGAATCGGCTGACACCGCGGTCTCGTGATCCGCCTCGGCTTCGTACAGCCACGCGAAGGGGAGCACGACCGCTATCGGCGCTATCACGTGGATGACCCGCTCCAGCGTCCGCTGATCGTGCAGCATGACGTCGATGCCCAGCGCGTAGAGGAGGTCCGCGGACGTCACCAGGCAACCTGCCTTGTAGAACGCGTCGGTCATCCCCCATCGATCGACGGCCGAGGTCATGAGCACCCTCTTGCCCTCGAGCTCGAGCCCGAGATCCTCCGCGAGATGCCGCACGACGTCGGCCTCGACCGCGCCCTTGAGGCCCGTGCCGTCCAGGAGCGGCGTGACCTTGACGGCGTCCCTGAACCGCTTGCCGTCGCGGAAATGGTAGTCGCGACCCGCGGCGCTCAGGAACAGGTCGATCCCGCCGAGACCGAACGCGTCGACGTGACCGTCCAGCTCGCGGAACCGCGCGACCGCCCGGTCCATGTCCCCGTCGGTGCCCTCGCGCCGGATGCGGAACTCCTCGCCGAACAGGACGACCTCGACCTCGTGATCCCGCTTGGACGAGCCGATCGAGACGCTCACGACTTCTTTGATCGCGTCCACCTCCCGGTGGTTCTCAGCAGGTCGCCTGCCTTCGCCCGAGCTCCAGCGTGGTGCGGACGGGCTTCTCCGTCTTTTGGGGACCGGCATATCACGCCGTCCAGCACGTCCTCGAGTTCCTTCAGGTCGACAGCCACATCCGACCTCAGCGGCGAAGGTCCGAGGTTCACGGCCACCACCTCTCGCCCGAGGATCTTCTCGATGGTCCCGATGCGCCAGTCCGAGGCGAGCAGGACGAGCACGTCGAAGTCCTTGAGCGTGGCCAGCGTCTCGAGCACCCGGTTGAACACCTGATCGGCCGGGGCGCCCTCGAGGCTCTCGCGTTCCGACTGCGACAGGACGAGGATGAACTCGACGCCACGGGCCTGAGCCAGCGCCTTGACCTCGTCGCCGTTGGCCACCGGGAAGGCGATGAGGGCGACCCTGCGCCCGCGCCGGACCTCGCCGAGCGTCTCGAGCCACGACACGAACGAGCGCTCGACGCCGTGTGTGGCCGCCGTGTCCGCCTGCGTGGCGCCCCGCTCTCGGTCGCGCAGTATCCCGGTGATCTGCTCGACCAGCTTCTCGCGGGAGACGATCTTGTCGCCGATGCGAAAGAAGCGCACGAAGCCTCCGGTCGTCGCCGTACACAGACATGTACACACGGCAGTGTAGCCGAAGCCGCGGCGGGCAGCGACGGGGTGGGGTCGCGATCGGGCGGACGGGCGGCCCCGGCAGTTACGCGTTCCGGCGGTAGACGATCATGAGCCCGGTCAGCGTGAGGTCCGGATCGACGTGGGTGATGGTCGCGCACAACGGGGCCATGCGCTCCGCGAGGCCGCCGGTGGCCACGACCGGGGTCGAGACTCCCAGCTCGTCCCACATCCTGCGCACCAACCCGTCGACCATCGCGGCCTCACCCAGAAGGAGCCCGGCCTGCACGCTGGCCCGCGTGTTCCTCCCGATGACCGTGCCCGGGTCCTCCAAGTCGACCTTGCTCAACCGCGCGGCCTTGGCGAAGAGGGCCTCGGCCGACGTCTCCAGACCGGGAGCGATCGCGCCGCCCAGATACGCGCCGCTTGCGTCGATGACGTCGAGCGTCGTGGCCGTGCCGAAGTCGACCACGATCACGGGCCCGCCGTGCGCCTCGAAGGCGGCCACTCCGTTGACGATGCGGTCGGCTCCCACCTCGTGGGGGTTGTCGTACAAGATCGTCATGCCCGTCTTCAGGCCCGGCCCGACGAGCATGGGAGCGCGGCCGGTCGACTTGCGCGACACCGCGTCGTACGCCTCGGACAGGTTCGGGACCACGGACGAGACGATCATCCGGGACACGTCCGACCACGACAGCCCCTCCGTGGCGAGCAGACCGCCGATCTTGATGCGGATCTCGTCGGCGGTCAGCGAGGCGTCGGTCGAGATGCGCCAGTGCCCGCCGAGGGCGTCGTCGCGGAACAGACCGAGGACGGTCTGGGTGTTGCCGACATCGACCGCTAAGATCATCCGCTGGACTCCTCACGGGTGCGCGTTCCTGAAGCGTCAACGCTTCGGGGGCTGGCGGACACGGAAGCGCCTCAGGCCCGGTGCTATCATCGGCCTCGGTAGCGCCGCCTAGCAAGGGGGACCCGTGCCGACATCCGCTAGGCTGCTCGTGGTCGACGACGAGGACGCCATCCTGGAATTCGTCTCGTACAACCTCCGCAAGGAGGGCTACACCGTCATATGCGCTCGCGACGGAGACGAGGCGCTGAGTCTCGCGGATGCGGAGCCCTTCGACCTTGTCGTGCTCGACATCATGCTCCCGGGCACGGACGGCTTCGAGGTCTGTCGCCGGCTTCGAGCCAAGAGCGACGTGCCCGTGCTGTTCCTTTCGGCGCGCGATACGGAGCTGGACAAGGTGGTCGGCCTCGAGCTGGGCGCCGATGACTACCTGGCCAAGCCGTTCGGGATCCGCGAACTGCAGGCGCGCGTGAAGGCGCTTCTGAGGCGGTCGGCGGGCGCGGGCGGCACCGCGCCGGATGTCGAAGGCGAGCGTTTCGAGGCCGCCGGTATCGTGCTGGACGAGAGCTCCCACGAGGTCACGCACGACGGGGAAGTGATCGAACTGACGCCTCGGGAGTTCGAGCTGCTTGCGTGCCTCATGCGGCATCGCGGCAAGGTGCTCTCTCGCGATCAGCTCCTGCGCCAGGCGTGGGGATGGGAGATCGTCGTCGAGACCAAGACGGTGGACACCCACATCAAGCGCCTGCGCGACAAGCTCGAGGCGGCGGGGGTCGATCCCGACGTCGTGGAGACGGTGCGCGGCTACGGATACCGCTTGGACGGCTGAACACGTGAGATCCTCTATCCGGACCCGCCTGCTGGCCGCCTTCCTGCTCGTGGCGCTGACCGCGGCGGCGGGGCTCTCCTACTACTTCCTCACGCAGGTGGAGTCCTACGGACTGCGGCGGCTCGAGGAACGCCTCTACTCTGAGGCGCGAACCTCGGCCGCGCTCCTGGGGGTGATCTACGAGACCTCCGGAACCGGTTCGGACGCCGCCGGCAACAGGCTCCGCAGCCCTGCGGTCTCGGCCGCGCTCGCGCAGGTCTCGATCGACACGTCGAGCCGCCTGCGGGTCCTCGACGCGAAGGGCGTCGTGCTCGCCGACTCGGGCGGCAGCGACTCCGTCGGCTCGTCATACGCCACGCGTCCGGAGATTCTGAAGGCTCTGGCCGGCGCGTACGGCGCCGCCACTCGCGCCACCGAGCTGGGCCGGGTCGCCCTGTATGTCGCCGCGCCGGTGAGGGTGAGCGGCCGCATCGTGGGCGCCACGTACGCCTCGTCGACCACATTCTCGATCCTGACCCTGCTCACGGATTACCGGAGGCAGCTCGCGCTCCTGGCATTCGGCTACCTGGCCGTGGCCCTCCTGGTGTCCGAGCTTCTCGGCAGGTGGCTCGCGCGTCCCCTGCGCGAGCTCGAGAAGGGGGCTTCGGAGCTCGCGCGCGACCACGGGGTGCGCGTTCGGCCCGAAGGTCCGCGGGAGGTGCGCGCCCTGGCGGAAGCGTTCAACCGGCTCGCTGAGGAGATCGAGACCTCCTCCATCGAACTGCACGACGAGGAGGCGAGGAAGTCCCGC
Organism: Coriobacteriia bacterium; assembly: GCA_025361335.1. GTDB lineage: Bacteria > Actinomycetota > Coriobacteriia > Anaerosomatales > PALSA-660 > JANYAK01. The sequence goes on along the minus strand of JANYAK010000026.1, from coordinate 8,746 downwards.
TTCGTCTCGGACGTGAGTCACGAGCTGCGCACGCCGCTCACCGCGATCCGCGGCGCCGCCGAGACCCTCATGGGCGACGATGTCTGCGACGAGGACCGGCGCAGGTTCCTCTCCACGATCGTCGTCGAGTCGGACCGCCTCGCTCGACTGGCGTCCGACCTGCTCTCGCTCCAGCGCATCGAGGGCGCTACCGGCGAGCTTCCGCTCGGCCGCGTCGACCTGCGACAGGTCGTGGCGCTGGCCGCTCAGGGACTCGAGCCGCTCGCGGGCGAGCGCGGGGTCGTCGTAGTGGTGGAGGGCGACGCGCCTCCTGTCCTGGGGGACCGCGATCGTCTCCAGCAGGTGGTCGCCAACCTCGTCGACAACGCCACGCGCATCACCCCCGCGGGGCGGAAGGTGACCGTTGTGCTCTCGACCGCGAAGGGGATGTCCGTCATCGAGGTCCTCGACGAGGGCCCTGGGATACCGGAGGGCAGCCTGCCGCGGCTGTTCGACAGGTTCTACAGATCCGAGCCTTCGAGGGCGCGCCGCACCGGCGGTGCGGGGCTGGGGCTCGCAATAGTGCGGGCCATCGTCACGGCCCACGGCGGGACGATCGAGGCCGCCAACCGCCCCAGCGGGGGCGCGGCGTTCACCGTCCGGTTGCCGGTTCTCGGCGATCGCTGACGTCGAGCCCGCTCCGGCCACGGTCGCGCCCGGGAAGCGCCCTTCGCACCGCGCCGGCCACGCCGATGGCCGCGCCGGCCTTCACGGCGTCGAGCGCGAGGAACGGGACGACGCCCGCGGACACCGCTGCAGCCACGCCCATGTGCGAGACGAGGGCGAGTTGGGCCACGCCGAGGACGTATACCAGCGCGAGCGTGACGGCTGAAGCCACGACATCCGCGGCCAATGGCGACGCCCCTCGGCACAGCCTGCCGCGGACCACGGCACCGGCCGTCGCTCCCGCGAGGAAACCCCACAGGTAGCCGCCAGTAGGACCCGCGAGTACGCCGACACCACCGAGCAGCCCCGCGAACACCGGCAGGCCCACCGCCCCCTCCAGCAGGTAGACGCCCACCGCGAGCGCCGCCTGCCCTGGAGTGAGAAGGAGTGCCGCCAGTACGACGCAGAAGGTCTGCAGCGTGAACGGCACGGGCCCGATGCGCAGCGCCGGCAGGGCCGAAGCCGCGAGCATGGCCGCGAGCAGGGCGGCCGTCGAGACGGACCGGGCCGACAAACCGCGCCGGGAGGGAGGGGTGACCACCGGGATCGCGCTGCCCCGCTCCATTCGCGATCCTCCCGTCGACGTCCGTAAACCCGGCTTCCGTATGGGTTGACGGTAGACGGTACGGCGATCGCGGGTCAAGCCGGGAGACGCAGGGTGACGTCGCCCGAGGAGATAGCGGTCACACTGCCGCACCCACGCACGAGCAGCCGACCCTGATCGTCCACTCCGGCGGCCACCCCCTCCGCGAGCACATTGCCGGCCGCGTCGGCGACGCGGACCTCGCGACCGGTAAGGACCGCCCGCTCGGCGTACCGGACGTGGAGGCCCTGGAAGCCCCCCGCCGCGAACGCGCCGTACTCGAGCGCGATCCCGTCGAGCACCGCGGCGGTCACGCGGGCCAGCCCCACTCCGGTCCCGGCCACGTCGTCGATATACGCGGCGCCCTCGACCGGATGGGCCGGGCGCCGCACGTTCAGACCCACGCCGGCGACCACCCACGCCAGCCGCCCGCCTTCCACCAGGCTCTCCAGCAGGACGCCGGCGACCTTGCCGCCCGGTACTCCACGGCCACCGCGCACGACGACGTCGTTCGGCCACTTCAGCCCGGCCTCGACGCCCAGCGATCCGAGCCCAGTCGTGACCCCCAGTCCGACCACCAGCGGCAGCGGCCCCACGTCGGCGGGGGCGCAGGAGGGTCGCAACAGCACTGACAGGTAGACGCCCCCTTGAGGCGATGCCCACGCTCGCCCGAGCCGCCCCCGGCCCCCGGTCTGCGATGCGGCGAGGACCACCGCCCCCTCCGGCGCGCCCGCGCGGGCCATCACCCGCGCGTCGTCGTTGGTCGAGCCGGTCGCACCTCCACCCACGAGCGGGTCCCACATCGCACAGCGCAGCAACGGCGCGACCTCGAAGGGCAGTAGCGCGTCCGGGGCCGAGACGAGCCGATAGCCCGAGCCCGGGAAGGCGTCGATGTGGTAGCCGATGGTGCGGAGCGCGGCGACGTGCTTGGCCACCGCCGTCCTGCTGACGCCCAGCTCGGCGGCGAGCGCCTGACCCGACACGCCGGCGGGGCTCCCCTTGAGCGCCGCGACGACGGCCGCGCGACGCGCGACGCTACTCGCCGCGCTCACGGTCGTCCGCGGGGGCGGAGCCCTCCTCGCCCGCTCGCTCCAGCCGTTCCTCCTCGAGGTGCTCCTCGACCTGGCCTTCTATCCGCCTCGCGCGCCAGACGCGTTGGGCCACGTAGCCCGCGACGATCAGCACCCCCGCCAAAGTCGCCCAGATGCCCGCACGCTTGAACCACCGCACGATGACGTCCATGTTGCCGCCGAAGAAGTAGCCGATGATCACGAGCCCCGTGCTGTAGACCATCGCCGACAGCATCGTGTACAGCTCGAAGATGGGCAGCCGCATGTGGCCGATCCCCGCCAGCGTCGGCACCCAGTTCTTGAACCCCGCGGTGAAGCGCGACAGGAACACGGTCTTCGTGCCGTGGATCTCGAAGTACTCCTCCGCCTTGTCGATGCCGCTCATGAGGCGCGGGAACCGTCGGCCGATGGCGGCGAGCAGAGGACGGCCCCCGCGCCGGCCGATGGCATAGCTGACGTTGCTGCCCGCCATCGTCCCCAGTACCGACACGAACCAGATGACCGGGGGGCTGAGCTCATGCGTCCGGCTCGCGGCGAAGGCCACGAACATGACGACGGTCTCGCCCGGCATGAATCCGCCGACGACGAACACGTTCTCGAGCAGTCCGCCCACGAACACGGCCAAGTACCCGTGCTGCGTCATCAGCGCCAGGACCGCGCGCAGCCATCCGCCCGTCACGGTCGCTCGTCCAGTCCGAAGTCGACGGGTGGCGCCAGTGTGAGCGCGCTGGCCGAGACCCGGTCCACTCCCGTGCCCGCGAGGGCCTGCAAACGGTCGAACGTGACGCCGCCCGATGCCTCGGTGAGACAGGTGCGACCGGCGGGCGTCGCAGCGCGTACCGCCCGGACAGCTGCTGCGATGGTCTCGTCGTCCATGTTGTCGAGCAGCACCATGTCGGCGCCACTCCGAGCGGCCGAGGCGGCCTGGCCGATCGTCTCGACTTCGACCTCGACCTGGAGCGTGGGGACGGCACGCCTCGCGGCCTCCACCGCCTTACCGACGCCCCCGAGCGCGGCGATGTGGTTGTCCTTCACCAGCACCATGTCGAACAGCCCCGCTCGATGGTTCGTCGCTCCGCCCACCCGCACGGCGTACTTCGACAGCGCGCGCAGCCCCGGCACGGTCTTGCGCGTGTCGCACACCGCCATGCGGTCGCCCGCCGCCGCTTGCCACGCCGCGGCCGCGCTCGCGATGCCTGACAGCACCATCAGGAAGTCGAGCGCCGTGCGCTCGCCGGCCAGCACGACGCGGGCAGGCCCCTCCAGCTCCAGCACGTCGGCCCCCGCAGCGACCCCGGCTCCCTCCGCCACGAGCGGGAAGACCTCGACCGCACGCTCCCCTGTGGCTGCTGCGAGCATCGCGTACACGTGCTGGACGAGCGGCAGCCCGCATACGACCGCGGACGACCGCGCGCGCACGACACCCGCGAATGAAGCCCCGTCGGACAGGAGAGATCCCGTCACGTCCCGCGCGAGGAGCCCCATGCCACCGGCACCGGGGGCCAAGGCCGAGACCGGCACCCCGAGGTCCTCGGCGAGCGCGGCCGCGACGAGATCCCGGGTCTCAGGGAGGGCGTGGCGCCGAGTCATCCCGCGTCGCCGCCCCCCGGGCTGTCGTGCAGCAGGCACGATTCGCCCGCCGCCAAGGCGCCCGCGCCGGCTCGCACCGGTGCGAGCGCGGGCTTGTGCCCGCGCAACCACACCGTGTGCACTCTCCACTGCCGGTCGTCGCGCTCAGGGTGGTCATCCCGGTAGTGCGTGCCGCGGCTCTCCGACCGGTACCATGCAGCATGGGTCAACAGGGTGGCCAGCGTGATCATGTTCGCCAGCTCCAGCTCCTGGCGCTGGCGCAGGCGGTGGTCGAGGACCACCGCGAGGTCCGCGAGGCGGGATGCCGCCTCGGCCAGGCCTGCCTCGTCGCGCGTGACACCGACGAGATCGCTCATGACGCTCTGGACGGCGTCTCGGGTCATGGTGGGCGGCGGAGCGGTGGGACCGTCACCCGCGTTCGAGACCACTCTGTTCGCGTGTCCGGGGCCGGCGTCCTCCAACACCCGGACTATGCGGCGCGAGAACACGAGGCCCTCGAGCAGGGAGTTCGACGCGAGCCGGTTGGCCCCATGCAGGCCCGAGCACGCGCACTCGCCCGACGCGTACAGCCCGGGCACGCTCGTGCGGCCGTCGATGTCCACGCGGACGCCGCCGATCATGTAGTGGGCGGCGGGCGCGACGGGGAGAAGATCGCGCGACAGGTCGTAGCCCGCCTCGGCGCACTTCTCCCAGATCATCGGGAAATGACCGCGAAGCAGCGGCTCACCCAGATGCCTGGCGTCGAGCCAGACATGGGGGCTCCCCGACATCGCCATCACCCTGCGGATCTCCCGGGAGACGATGTCGCGCGGGGCCAGCTCCGCCAGCGGGTGGACGCCCACCATGAAGCGGTTCCCGTCGGCGTCGAGCAGGTACGCGCCCTCGCCCCTCAGGGCCTCCGTGATGAGGAACTTGGGGCTCGCCTCGGAGTCGAGCGCAGTGGGGTGGAACTGGACGAACTCGAGGTCGGCGATCTCGGCCCCGGCGCGCCATGCGGCGGCAACACCGTCCCCGGTCGCAATGGTCGGGTTGGTCGTGACCCGGAACAGCTGGCCGGCTCCGCCGGTGGCCAGGACGACGGCGTCGGCCCAGAAGACCTCGAGGTCGTGCCCTTGCGGGTCGTAGACGATGGCGCCCACGCACCGGTCGCCCGCCGTCAGGAGGTCGACCAGGAACCGCTCCTCGAACAGGCTCACGAGCTCCGCGCGCCGCACCACGCCCGACAGCGTGTCCTGGATCTCGGCTCCGGTCGCGTCGCCGGTGTGCAGCACACGGGGCAGGCTGTGCCCGCCCTCCCTGTGGAGGTCGACGGTGCCCGGGGACCGCATGTCGAAATCCACGCCCATCGAGACGAGGTCGCGCAGGGCCTCCCCCGCCTCGGAGACGACCGCGCGGACCACGTCCTCATCGCACAGTCCCGCACCCACGACCACGGTGTCGGCCAAGTGGAGCTCGATCGAGTCTCCGGCGCCGACCGCACCGGCGATGCCGCCCTGCGCGTACCACGTGTTCGTATCGGTGACCGTCGCCTTCGTCACGAGGTTGACGCTGCGGCCGGCCTTGGCCGCACCGAGCGCCGCCGTCAGCCCCGCGATCCCCGAGCCGACGACGAGGACGTCGCTGCGGGACTGAGCCAGCCCCTCGGTGTCGAACTCGAGAAGGTAACGCCGTCCGAGGGCGTCGGGCAATCGGCGGTGTGCGTCGCGCGGCGGCGCCGAGCGTGCCGATGGCATACCCGTGTGGGCGGGGCGGCGGACCTTGCGCTCGCCGGGGCTGCCGTCAGCCAATGGCCACCATCCGTTCCACGGCCGCCAGCGCCCGGCGGCGGACGTCCTCAGGAACCTCGACGGCCGGTGTCAGATCGCGGGTCGCGTCGCGCACCTTCTCCAGTGTCGTGAGCTTCATGTTGGGGCAGACTGGTGCGGGGCTGGGCTGATGGAAGTGCTTGCCGGGCGCGGCCTTCTCGAGCGCGTGCAGGAGACCGCACTCGGTGACCACGATGAAGTCGGAAGCGGAGGATCCGGCGGCGTGGCGGAGCATCCCGCTCGTGGAGAGCACGAAGTCGGCGAGCTCGAGCACCTCGGGACGGCACTCGGGGTGCGCCATGACCTCCGCGCCCGGGTGCCGCTCGATCGCGTCCGCGACCATCGCCGCGGTGATGCGGTCGTGAGTCGGGCAGAAGCCCTGCCACGCGATGATCTCGACCTGGGGCACCTGCCCCGCCACCCATGCGGCCAGGTTGCGGTCCGGAGCGAACAGCACCCGCGACACCCCGAGCGAGCGCACGACCTGAGGTGCGTTCGCCGAGGTGCAGCACACATCGGTGAGCGCCTTGACCTGAGCCGACGAGTTCACGTAGGTGACCACCGGGACGCCGGGATACCGCGCCTTCCAAGCGATCAGGTCGGCCGGGGTGATCATGTCGGCCATGGGGCAGCCGGCGTGCCCCTCGGGCAGGACGACGGTCTTGTCGGGCGCGAGGATCTTGGCGGTCTCCGCCATGAAGTGGACGCCGGCGAAGACGATGACCCCAGCGTCGGTGGCCGCAGCCTCCCGCGACAGCCCCAGAGAGTCGCCTACGAAGTCCGCGACGTCCTGCACCTCCGCGCGCTGGTAGTTATGAGCGAGGATCACCGCGCCGCGTGCGGCGGCCAAGCCTCGGACCTCCGCGGCGAGTCCCTCGTCGTGTGCCATGTGTCGGTCCCGCCCTCTCCAGCGCGAATCTGTCTCGATCAGCCGTTGTCGCATGCCCCAGAAGCAGGGACCTGCACATTATCTATCAGGCGCGTGCTCCCCACACGGGCGGCAACGATGGCCCGGGCAGGCCGGTCGATGGTAGTCACGCGCTCGAGGTTGTCGGAGTCGACCACCGACGCGTACTCGAGCGTGACCCCCTCTTCGCTCTCGATCATGCGCGCCATGTCGCGCTCGAGCATGGGGGCATCGGCGTTGCCGGCGCGCACGGACTCGACGAGGGCCGACAGGGCCCGGTGCAGGACGGTGCCGTGCCCGCGCTCGTCCGAAGTCAGATACCGATTGCGGCTCGACAGAGCGAGGCCGTCGCGATCGCGGACGATGGGGCAACCGACGACGCGCGTACCGATGTCCAGATCGCGGACGACGTGCTGCACCACCTTGAGCTGCTGGTAGTCCTTCTCGCCGAAGAACGCCAGGTCCGGCCCGACGATGCCCAGAAGCTTGACGACCACGGTCGCGACGCCGGTGAAGTGGCCGGGCCTGGCCGCTCCGCACCAGACCGTGCCGATCGATCCGGGATCGACCGTCGTCGAGGCGTCGGGGGGATACATCCCCGGCACTGTCGGCACGAACAGGACGTCGACGCCCTCGGCCGCCAACAGAGCCGCGTCGGCTTCGATGTCGCGCGGGTACGCCGCGAAGTCCTCACCGGGACCGAACTGCGTGGGATTGACGAACACGGAGACGACGGTGACGTCGGCTTGTGCGAGCGACGCGCGAACGAGCGAGAGGTGCCCCTCATGCAGCGCTCCCATCGTGGGGACGAACCCGATGGTCCGTCCCTCCATCCTGGGCCGCGCGAGCGCGCCGCGCACCTCCTCCGCCGAGACGACCTGCTCCATGGCGCCCCTCACTCCCCGTCCGGGGCGGCGCGACCCGCCGAGCGACGTGCCTCGAGCGCCTCGAGCGCCTCCAGATCCATGCGGCTGGACTGCTCCTCGCCGGGGAAGATACCCGCGCGCACGTCGGTCGCATACGCGGCGACCCCATCGCGGATCGCGGCGCCGACCTCCGCGTAGCGTCGGGCGTGGCGCGGGGTGAAGTCGGACAGCCCGAGGAGGTCGTGGAAGACTTGGACCTCACCGTCGCAGCCGACCCCGGCGCCGATGCCGATGGTCGGGATGTCGAGTTCTCGCGAGGCGTGCCGGGCCAGTTCGGCCGGGATGCATTCAAGCACGATGGCGAACGCTCCGGCCGACTGGAGGGCCTGGCAGTCATCGAGCAGCGCGACAGCCGCCTCGGCGCTGCGGCCCTGGACCCGGTAGCCGCCCAGTTGATGAACGGACTGCGGCGTCAGGCCTACGTGCCCCATCACCGGGATCCCGGCCGACACGATGCGCTCCACGGTGCGAGCCACCGCCGCGCCGCCCTCGAGCTTGACGGCCCCGGCGTGCCCCTCCGCCATGAGCCGACCCGCGTTGCGGAGCGCGTCGGCCCGGGTCGCCTGGAACGACATGAACGGCATGTCCGCGATGACCAGCGCCCGCCTGGCGCCTCGGCTCACGGCGGCGGTGTGCCGGACCATGTCGTCCATGGTCACGGGCAAGGTCGAATCGAACCCCAGGACCGTCATGCCCAGAGAATCGCCCACGAGGATCGCATCGACCCCCGCCTCTTCCAGGAGCCGGGCCGACGGCGTGTCGTACGCCGTGACGACGACGATGCGCGTGTGCTCGGACTTCAGGACGCCCAATGTCGACGCGCGAACCAGCCGGCCGGAGCCGACCTCGTGCGGGGTGGCGCTCATGGCGCTCTCCTTCCCGATCTCACCGTCCCAGCCCGGGCGCACCCGGGTCCAGGCGGTCCCATACGGGCCCCGACGCCGACCGCGCCTGAGGGGACGGCCAGTATATCACCGGGCAGAGCGAGGGGCCCCCAGACGGAGGCCCCTCGAAGTGATCCCTGAATTGCAGAAGTCAGTGCAAAGGCTCTTGCACTGAGTCTGGCAGGGGTTCTCCTTCGTCCTGATCCCAGCGTTGCGCTCTATCCTCTTGCGGCTGTCTGTCTCCGGCGGGCCGGCGACTTGAGAGGAGGATACCGC
>JANYAK010000025.1 GCA_025361335.1 Coriobacteriia bacterium | reverse complement strand
GCTGCAAGGCAAGCTCTACAAGCTCAACGCCCGCAAGAACCCGAGATGGAAAGAGGAGGTGGAGGCACCCGAGCTCGAGTACATTGATTCTGAGGCAGCGAATCAGGTCCTCGAGTACCTTTCATTATGAGGCACTACGGGCCTGCTACTCGCCCCACCGAGGGTAGAGCGAGTGCTCGACACCGAGGACGTCGAGGACCTTGCCCGCGACGAAGTTCACGATGTCGTCCAGCGTGGTCGGCTTCTGGTAGAACGCGGGCATGGCCGGCACGACGACGGCTCCCGCCTCGGTGACCGCGGTGAGGTTGCGCAGGTGGATCAGCGACAGCGGCGTCTCCCGTGGAACGAGGATGAGCGGCCTCCGCTGCTTGAGCATGACGTCCGCGGCCCGCTCGGGCAGATCGTCGGCCATCCCGGCCGCCACGGAGGCCACGAATCCCATCGACGCCGGACACACGATCATCGCGTCGGGCGTGTTCGTCCCAGAGGCCACCCGGTCGAAGCGGTCCGCCGGGTCGACCACGCGCAATGGCAACCGGCCAGACAGCTCGAGGAAGCGCAGGAGGGCGTCCGCTCCGCCGGAGGCCGGCAGCGCGAAGCCCGTCTCGTACTCCATGACCTCCCGGCCGGCCTCCGTCGCGATGAAGGACACGCTGCCGCCGGATGTGAGCAGCTGCTCGACCAGCCGCAAGCCGTAGGCCGAGCCGGAAGCTCCAGAGACGACGACCAGGTAGTCCTTCACAAGCGCTCTCCCATCACAGGATCCTGTCGAGGAGCACCCCGGCCAGGATCACGACGGCGACGAAGCCTCCCCGGACGCCATGGGTTCTCCCCGCCGCGGTCGTCGGAAGGTCAGTCGGTCGAAGCAGCGTCGCCCGAGGTCAGCGCCTCAGCCGCCGTCGACCGTATCGGATGATACCGCCCCACCAGCCACGTCACCAACGGCGCGAGAACAGCCGCGCCCGCCAGAGCCGTCGCCTGGATGAGATCGAGGTCGTACTTGAAGGCCGTCGCGAAGTCGGGAAGGATCCAGCTCACCCGGGGCCCCCACCACCACAGGAACCACGCGACCTGGAGCGCGAGGGTCGCTTGGACGGCGAGCACGGTGGCGCTGCCCAGCGCCAGCCAGCCCGGCAGGTACTCCCCCGTCGGGCGTCGCGGATCCCTCCGCGTGACCAGGTACACATCCGCGGCGACCGCCGCGGCGACGATCCCCGCGACGGCGGCCTCGAGCATCCTCGCGTTGAAGAACGCCTTGAGCAGATCCTCCGAGTTGAAGGCCGACAGCGACCAACGGTAACCGTGCACGACGAAGAACAACCCCTCGTACACCAGGTAGTAGGCAGCCGTTCCGGACAGGGCGGCCACGAGCGCTCGCCACGAGAGAAGCCCGATCGCCACGAGGACCAGCACCGCGGCGAGCGCGACGCCTGCTGCGAGTGGCGCCCTCTGTCCACGCTCGCGTGCCAGGCGAGCCTCCGTCGCCGCCACGAACGCGGCACGAGCGGCCTGACCGTCCTTCGAAACCGTGGCCTGACCATCGCCGGATACGGCACTCGTCCAGCCCGCATAAGCGGCGGCCTGCTGCACGTCGAACCGCCCATCGTGAGCCACCACGGTCTCCCCCACGCCCTCCAGGGGAAGCCCCGCCGAATCGCGCGGCACGGGCAGGCCCGCCAGCATCGCGACCGTCGCCGCCACCTGATCCTGGTCGCCGCGACCTCTGCCCAAGCGCACGCCGACGCCGGCGAACACCGCCGGGACCTCGGTGACGACGGACTCGGGGCCTCCATGGCCGCCTGTGTCGATGTGCCCGTGGTCGGAAGTGACGACGAACGCCGTCCGGTCGTCCTGCAGCGCGGTGACGAGACGCGCCAGATCCGAATCGACCCGCATCGCCGTGGCCCGGTACTCCCTCGACGCCCCACCATAGGTATGGCCCGCTTCGTCGACATCCGGGAAGTGGACAAGGACCACCGTCGCGCTCGACTCCTTCGCCAGACGGATCGCGTTGTCCACGATGCCACCGGTCATGTATGAGCCCTTCTCCCAGTCACGCAGGAAGACGTAGGGAGTGCGCTTGACGCCGTACAGTTGCTCGAAATCGGTGGGCGCCGAAACCGCGACGGGGCGGCCGGCGCGAAGTGCGACATCCACGAGCGTCTCCACGGGGACGCGCTGGGTGAACCAGTTCGTGGTCACGCCGCTGATGCGCTGAGGAGCGCCCGACAGAAGGGCAGTCCAGCCGGGGAACGAGAGCGACGGCTGGGCCGTGCGCACCACGGCGTCGAACCCACGGGCGCGCAGAGCCTCGAGCGTGGGCATCGAGCGCGACACGTCCTCGCGAAGTCCGTCCACGATCACGTAGACGACCCGTTCGCTCTCCGCGGGTCGCGTCCTCGTGGGCGCCTGGGTGGCGGGCAGGCGGACCCGCGCGTAAGGCCCCCGGTAGTCGACGACCTGCGCCCACGAATAGTCGGCGAGGCTGTATGCGGCGTACGCGATGCCGAGAGCCAGAAGCGTGCCTGCCGCCAGGGCGATCCAATTCCGCAGTTTCATCTAGAGAACCCCTCGTAGCTCGTCCAGACCGCCGATGCGAGCGACTCCGGGAGCGATGCCCCCTCCCTTGCGATCGATGAGCACGGCGCGGAGCCCAGCGGTCCGCGCGCCCAGGATGTCGGAATAGAAGTGGTCGCCCACATGCACGCATTCGCTCGGGTCGACCCCGAGTCTGGTGCACGCGAGCTCGAAGATGCGAGGGTCCGGCTTGTGCAGTCCGACAGCGGCCGAGCACACCACCGTGTCGATCAGCGGACCGAACCCGATCCCTTCGAGCAGTCCTTCAAGACGCCTGTCCCAGTTCGAGATGACCCCGACTCTCACACCCTCGGCCCGCAGGCGCTCGAACTCGGGGACGACGTCGGAGTAGGCACGCCAACGTTCGGACTTGCCGAACTCGTCGTAGACTGCCCGCGCGAGCACCTCCGCCTCGTGCTCGATGCCGAGGTTGCGGCACAGCAGGGAGTACATCCCTACCCAGACCTCGGACGTCGCCTCCTCGCTGGTCCAGAAGGTGTCGTCGGCGCGGAACCGGTCCTCATAGTATTCGTCGACGAGGGGCATGAGTGCGTCGATGGCCGCGAGGTCGCGGGCGTGACCAGCCTTGGACAGGATCTTCTCACACACCTGGGAGACCGACGGGAACGGGTACAGCAGCGTGTTGCCGACATCGAAGAAGACCGCGGCGCACCCGCCATGACCCATCAGTCGTGGTAGGTGGCTACGTCCAGGTTGCGAACCGACGACATCGGGGTCTCAGCGGAGTGCCCCATCAGCAGGAGCGAGACTATCTCCCGGTCGGCCGGCAGACCCAGTATCTCGGCGAGAGTGTCGCGCACCCAGAACGAGAACGTGATGTTGCAGCATCCGATGCCCTCGGCATGCGCCGCGAGCTGCATGTTCTGGATCGCGCCCCCGATGGAGAGGTACGTGTTGAGCGCATCGAGCGCGTCGGTGACCACGGGCGAGGAGACCGCGACGACAGCGGGGGCACCCCCGAGCTCGGCGAAGAAGCGCTCGGCTGCCTCCATGCGCTCATCGTCGACGACGCCCATATACTCCTTCAGGTGCAGGGTGCTCATCGCGACGGCCTTGCCGACAGCTTGACGAGTCGCGCCGGTCGAGACATGGAATCGCCACGGCTGCCCGTTCATCGAGGAAGGGGCAGCGGCTCCGGCGTGGACGATCCGGTCGAGCGCCGCGCGATCGACGGACTCCTCAGTGAACTTCCGAATCGAATGACGCCCCTCGATGGCCTCGTACAGGTCCATGTTCACCCACCCAATGACGGAAACCCCCTATCGGAATGGTACTCGATGCCGCGCCGCGCGACCACGTCCCACCGACGACCGGTCGCGGTGACGCGTCACGGGGCGCCTACAACAACTCCGTCACGCGAGGGGCCGGCCGGAGGCATTTGGTGAGGCACACGGTCGTACCGCCTTGTGAAGATCGGAGGAACTCGACACCGTCAGTCAGGGCGCGCATGAACATGACGCCCCTGCCCCCGCTGGCGAATACGTCATCGTCAGATATGGCGATCCCATCGAATCCCTCGCCGTGGTCCGTCACTGACACCACGATCCGATCGCCGTAGACCGCGACCTCCACCTCGATCCCATCGTCCTCACCCGGGGATCCGTGCCGGACGGCGTTCGCGAGTGCCTCACCGACAGCGACCTTGAGATCGAACTGCGCCATCTCCGACATGCCCGCGGCAGCGACTGACTCACATACTGCGGTCCGCGCTCGTGACAGTTCCTCGACACGGGCGGGGAACGACATCTCCGTGACCGAGGTCGGCTCCGACGTCACCGGTGGAAGGTCGAGGCCCTCCAAGGCGTGCTCCGCGTCCGGAGCCATGGTGACGGTCGGCGCGATGCCGACGAGTCCCGACAGTTCGAGCACACGGCTGACGTTGGCATCCGCGCCTGCCAAGACCATCCGTCCCCCGAGGGGGCGGAGTCGATGGTCCAGCCAGACCAGAAGGCCCAAAGCCGAGCTGTCCGCGTACGTCACGTCAGCAAGATCGAGCACCACGAACGTACGACCGGACGCGACCGCGTCGTCCAAGCCCCGGCGGATCTCCGGCACCAATGACAGATCCATATCACCTTGGATGCGCGCGACGCACGCGTGCGATCCCTGGGCGTTCTCGATTCGGACGCTCATGTTTTCATCGGATCGCTGGCACGTCCTTGCGGGTCGACATGGTCATTCGAAGTGCAGTCTACCCCCGCCGGCGACGTGCGTAACCCGAGGCCGACTATCGAGCCCGCTGGTGCTCTCAGCTTTACCGCGAGGACCGCGGCATCATCGCGCATCGCCCCGGCCGAGAAGGTCCTCACCGCTGCGAGAAGGCGGTCCACCACGGCCACGGCCGAGCCGGACCGCCGCATCACGCGCCGTATGCGGCCCTCGCCGAAGAACTTGGCGCCGAAACGGGCTTCGGTGACGCCGTCGGTGTAGAGCAGGATGACGTCGTCCGGCTGCACCGGAACCAGCCGCTCCCCATACGGCGCGTTCTCGATGGCGCCAAGCAGAGGGCCCGTCGGGTCGAGGCGGGTGAACTCCCGTGACGAAGGCCTGAAGAGCAGGGCGGGCGGATGCCCTCCATCGGCGTAGCGCAGCACGCGCCTTTCGCGGTCCAAGAACCCGATCCACGCGGTGACGATGTCGGAGGGGTCGCCGCTGGCGGCGACGAGGCGATTGAGCTCCTCGAGAGCTTGCCCTGGACCCGCGCCCGCCGCGACCAGACCTCGCAGCGAGTGCTTGATCATCGAGGTCTTCGTCGCCGCCTTGACTCCTTTGCCGCAGACGTCGGCGATAGCCAGCACGACGGTCCCGTCCCTGAGTGGGAAGAGGTCGTAGTAGTCTCCCCCTATCTCGGCATCGAGGCCGGCGGGCAGATAGAAGCTGCCCGATTCCAGTCCCGGGAGAGCGGGCAGGCTCTCGGGCAGGATCGACGCCTGGAGCGTGCTGGCCAGCCGGTGTTCGCGCCCGTACAGCGAGGCGGTGTCTATTGCCAGGGCGGCTTGGGACGCGAACGTGAGCAGCAGTTCCATGTCCTCGCTGCTGAACGCGTCGGTGCCCCGGCTATACGCGGTCAGGACTCCCGTACTGCGTCCGCGCGCGAGCAGCGGAACCGCGACGAGGGACCTGAGCCCCTGAGCCGTGGCCAGACGCGCCAGCGGGGTATCGACTATCCCCAAGTCTCCGTACATTCGCGGTGCTCGGCTGTCGAACACGCCCCCCGGGATGTCCTCGCCGGGAGACACCCGCAGGTAGAGCATCTCCCTGTTGGAGACTCCTCGGGCCATCGATGTGTCGATGGTCTTCCTCTCGGCGTCGTAGGCCATGAGCGAGACCGCATCCGCCGAGAAGATCTTCTGCACCACATCCAGGACCCGGTTGAGCACCACGTTGACCTGCAGAGACGAACTCACGGCTTGGCTGATCCGGAAGACGGTCTCCATGTTCGCTGCGCGGGCGCGAGCCTCCTGCAGAAGACCCGCGTTCTCCAGGGCCAGTGATACCTCCTTGCCCAGGGTTCCGGCCAGCGCGATCTCCCTCTCCCCCGGGTCGGGAGACCCGGGCTCCGAAGTCAGGGCGAACACGCCCTTCACCTCCCCGTCGCGAACCAGCGGCACCAGGAGGGTGGACTGCGCGGCGGCGTCGCCCACACCGCCCGCCACCACCGGATGAGGAGACGCCAGATCGCCGGCGTCGATATTGGCCGTCCAGAGCTCGAGCAGCCGGCTTTCTTCGGATGGCGCCGAGCTGGCGGCCAGTCCAAACTCCTCGCGATCGCGGATCGCGACCGCGCTGACTGGCATGTCGAGCAGCCGGGCGGCGACCAGCGCCACCTCGTCCAGGGCGCGATCGAGGTCGCGCGTCCCCACAATCAACTCCGCGGCCTCACGCAGCGCCTCTGCCTCGCGCCTGGACGTGTGCTCGGTCTCGAACAGGCGCGACGTCCGCACCGCGACGGCGGCCTGTGCGCAGAACGCGCGCACCGTCTCGATCTGCGCACGCGTCATAGGCCGGTGGCCAGGTGCGAGAGCGACCACGACTCCAAGGACCTGGTCGCCGATAGACAGCGGCACCGCTATACCGGATCGGTCAGGCGGCGCGTCGAACAGACCGAAGACCGACATGGCCCCCTGCGCCGATCGCCCCTCGAAGGGAGTTTCCGCGCCGCCGTGGAAGGCCTCCGTGAGCGGCGACGGCGCAGAGAAGGGCACGGAGAAACGCAAGCCGGGCTCGCGGAGCCCTCGCCCACGGACAAGGACCAGCGATTCCAACTGGTCGTCGGCCAGAAGGACGGCAGCGTCGCTTGTCCCGAGCAGATGTCCGATCGCGGACAGCACCGCGTCGTACACCTCCTCCGGCTCGGACGCGCTGGCCAGCAGCTGCGCCATGTCCTGCAGTGAATTCAGGCGGACCGTGATCTGGTTGAACGCCTCGGCGAGCTTCCCGATCTCATCGGAGCGATCGACGACCATCGGCCGCACGTAACCGCCCGCGGCGATGTCTCGCGCCCGACGCTCGAATTCGAGGAGCGGGGCCACCAGGCGCCGGGCGTAGAGAAGACTTACCCCGGTGGCGAGCCCGGCGACGAGCACCGTCGCCAGAACCGCGGGCAGGAGCGCCTGGCGAGCCCGTGCCATCGTCTCGCTCTCGGACTCCAGGACGACCACCCGCCAGCCAAGTTCGGAGCCCGTCGTGATGTCCGCATAGAAGCCGACCATCCGGCCCTCCGCCGCGGTGTCAGCGGACGCCGGACCCGTGTGCTTGCCCGCTGCCGTGGTTCCGCCGAACTCCAAGTCCGCAGGCCCGACGGGGACGCCACCCGAGCCCGCGATGACGATCTCGCCACCGCGGGCGACAAGAAGGGCGGCGCTGTTCGCGCTCCCCGACGCCACCTCGTCGAGCAGTCGCTCGACGAACCCGACCCGCACGCGACCGACCACCACGCGAACGTCGCCGGAGCCGGCTTCGAGTTTGCGGAACACCCATACCACCGGTGGGTCGCCAGGCCGGGATCCGCGCCCCCATGCGAATGTCGGGCGCCTCTCTTGCGGAACTCCCGCGAAGAGAGCAGAGCCCGACAAGGACGCGGGGAACGCGCCTGGGGCGGACGCCGCCAGCACGGTCCCCGACGCGTCGACGACGGCCAGAGCATCCACGTATTCGGCATTGGCGAGCACCGCTCGCGCCAGCGCCTCGGACAAGGGCTCTCCGGGAACGGTTGCCAGTTCGTCGATGCGTCCCACCGGCTCGATCAGATGGGAGATCAACGCCAAGTGGCTCGAGACCTCGTCGACGAGAAGTTGCCGATACGTGTTGAGTCGAGACTCATCCTCGCTAAGAACGAGACTGTACACGCCTCGCAAGGAGATCACGCCGATGGCCAGCCCCGAGGCGAGGATCACCACGAGCGCGAACAGGATCATCTGTCTGGCCAGGCCACGACCCCGCGTGCGCATGCGTGCCACCGATCGCCCCGTCGCCGTCGCGCGGAGGAATCCCCCCGTCCAATCCTAGTGCACGTGGCACGTCAGCGCCACGTCCGACGGTCGCATCCCTCGCGCTAGATGTCAGCCGATCGATCTCAGCAGGGGGATTGTCTGAAGGAACGTGCCGAACAACTCGAACAGCCCGGTGACCATCGCGATCCCCATCAGCACCAGCACGGCGCCCGCGATCCGATCGATCAGCCTGGCATGCCGCGACAGCCAAGCCAGGGTCGAGGCGAGGCGGCCGAGCAGGAGGCTCACCGCCACGAACGGCAAGGCCAGCCCCAAAGAGTAGACGAGCAGAAGCACGGCGCCGGCCCCCACGCTGCGGCTGTCGACGGCGAGCGTCAGGATCGAACCATACACGGGCCCGGCGCACGGCCCCAGTGCGAACGGGAACGCGACGCCCAGGGCGAGCGACGCCCAAGGCCCGAACTTGCGGAAGTGCGCGGCGTCGACTCCTGCTCCTCCGTGGAGCCACGGCATTGGGATCACGTCGAGCAGCACGATGCCGAGCGCGATGACCACGACCCCGGCGACACGCTCCAGGAGGATGCGGTTCGCGCTGACCAGCGAGCCCAGGACGGACGCCCCTGCGCCCATGGCCACGAACACCACCGAGAATCCCGCGACGAACAGCAGCACCGGACCGAGGATGCGAGAGACGCGGCGACCGTCGCCCGTGAGCTCACTCAGAGACATGCCGGTCATGAAGGATACGTACGCCGGGATGAGCGGCAGCACGCACGGCGAGAGGAACGAGACGACGCCCGCCCCGAACGCTACCACTGTCCCGACTTGTCCGGTCATGAGCCGAGTCCGGCCAGCCGCGTCCTCTAGCAGGCCAGCTCGGCGCCGTAGCCGGCCTTCACGATGACCTCGGCGATCTGATCTGGCGTGACCATGGCGGGGTCGTAGGTGACCTCGGTCGTCCCCGCGGCGTAGTCGGCCTTGACCTCGGCGACCCCCTCAACGTCCTCGAGGCTCATCTGGATGAGCATCGCGCAGGAATTGCAGTGCATGCCAGTGGTGGTGAACCGAGCTGTCTTGTCAGCCATGATCTTCACTCCCGTTCCAGTAGGCCGCGAAGCGCGGCATCCATCCCTGTATCTGCCCTGTGTGACGCGAGGCAGAGGACATTCGAGCGGTCGTTCCCCCCACGTGAGTCCGACGGCGCGAGCCTCAGCCCGAGACGGGTGTGCTCCCCAGCGGGCGCTCCGACGCCGGGGCAGCACCACAATACGGGCACAGCCGCCAGTCCTCCAGGACAGGGCGCCCGCACGCGTCGCACGCGACCGTGCTGGCGGGGCCGGCACCATCGTCTTTCGGGGCCTGGGACATCAGCAGCCACCCTACCCCGAGGATAACGAAGAGGGAGACAAGAGGGATCGTCCAACCCAGAGGCGTCGTGAGGTTGCAACCGGCGAACCCGAGCCCGCCGTTCGCCAACGTCACCAAGGCGAGCACTGCGACCCCCGCGGCAACGATGCCGAGAAGCGCCAGTACCAATCGCCTGATGTCTGTGCTCACGTAGCCTGGCCTTCCCTGCCTCTGGGGTACGAGCCGACGCGCCCTGATGTGCAAGGTGTGTGCCAAGAGCACGGGTGTCAGATCCCGCGCGCGATCGGGTCGAAGAGGTCACATGCCGAACCGTTGCATCCGCGCCTCGAGCGTGCGAGGGGTGAGGCCGGTCAGCTTCGCCGCCTTCGCGACATTCCCGCCGGAACGATCGAGCGCCTGCCGGATGAGCTCCATCTCGACCTCCTCGATGTCGCACCCGCCTTCGGGCAGGACGAAGGTCGTGTTCGCGGCGACGTGGACGGCGCCGGTCCGGACCTCGGCCGGCAGGTCGGCCACGCCGACCTCATCGCCCGGAGCGAGGATGACGATGCGCTCTATGGTGTTCTCCAGCTCACGGATGTTGCCGGGCCACGCGTACTCCACGAGCATCCTCGTGGCCTCCGGAGTGAACGTCTTGCGCCCCGCCTGGTGCTTCTCGAGGAAGTGAGCCATGAGCAGGGGGATGTCGCCGGCCCGCTTGCGCAGCGGCGGAAGTGTGATGGGAACGACGTTGAGCCGGTAGAACAGGTCCTCGCGAAACGTCCCTTCGGCGATCATGCGCTGGAGGTCCTTGTTCGTGGCGGCGATGACGCGGACGTCGACTTCGATGCTCCGCGTTCCCCCGAGCCGCTCGAAGCGCCGCTCCTGGAGGACACGCAGCAGCTTGACCTGGACGGACAGGGTGATGTCGCCGACCTCGTCGAGGAACAGCGTCCCGCCGTTCGCGAGCTCGAAACGTCCCGGCTTGGCCGTCAGGGCTCCCGTGAAGGCACCCTTCTCGAAACCGAACAGCTCGCTCTCAAGGAGAGTCTCGGGGAGGGCCCCCGCGTGCACCTCGACGAACGGCCTCTCGCCGCGAGGTGACAGCCTGTGCAGGGCACGGGCGATGAGTTCCTTGCCTGTCCCCGACTCTCCGTAGATGATCACCGTCGCGTTCGTCGGAGCGACCTTCTCGACCGTGGAGAGGACCTCCACCATCCGCTGGTCGGCGGCGACGATCCCGTCGACGTCCCAGTCGCGGTCGATCTCGGCCCGCAGGCGCTCGACCTCGGCGGAAAGGTCCCCTATCCGGATCGCCTTCTCGATGGCGAGTTTGAGTTCCTCGAGATCGAACGGCTTCGTCACGTACTCGGTGGCCCCCGCCTTCATGGCCTCGACCGCTGTGGCCACGTTGCCGTGCGCCGTCAGCATGATCACCGGGAACGTGTGCCCCTCGGCGCGCAGCTTCCGCAGGACCTCCATGCCGTCCGGCCTCGGCATCTTGTGATCGAGCACCATGAGATCCGGCGCCGCCTCCTTGATGGCGGCGAGGGCTTCCTTGCCGTCCGCTGCCTCGACGATCTCGTAGCCCGCCTGGGTCAGCGATTCCCCGAGCACCCATCGCATGTTCTTCTCGTCGTCGGCTATCAAGACCCTCTTGCTCACTTCAAGTCCTCCTGGGCCATCGTCGGCAGGTGGATGGTGAACGCTGTGCCGTTGCCGGAGTCGCTCGCCACCTCTATGTGCCCTCCATGCTCGTCCACGATCCGATGCACGATGGTCAGGCCGAGGCCCGATCCATCGTCACGCGTCGAGAAGAACGGGTCGAACACCTTGCCGAGCATCTCAGGCGGGATGCCCGGTCCGGTATCGGCGAACCTGACGAACACGAACTCATCCTCGTGGCCGGTCTCGATCGTCAGGGTTCCGCCCTCATCGGCCATGGCCTGCACGGCGTTGCTGATGAGATTCACGAACACCTGCTTGAGCTGCTCGGGGTCGGCCATGATGAGCGGCAGGTCGTCGGGGTGGACCTCCGTGATCTGCACGTTGCTGCGGTCCGCGAACTTCCGTGTGAAGAGGATGACCTCCTCCATGACCTCGCGGACGTCCACGGGTCGCAGCGTGGGCGCCGAGGGGCGCCCGAAGTCGAGAAGCGCCTTGATGACCCGGTCCAGACGGTCGATCTCATGCTTGATGACCTCCGCGGCCTCGTGCACGCGCGCCTGCCCCGGCTTGCCTTCCTCCATCAGCTGCACGGACGCTCGGATGATCCCCAGCGGATTGCGCACCTCGTGCGCGACGCCCGCGGTGAGTTCGCCCATCGCGGCCAGTCGGTCCGCGCGAATGAGCTGGTCGGTGAGCGCCTTGATCTCGGACACGTCCTCGATCGTGATGACCGCCCCCAGCCTTCGACCACCCACGTCGCGCATCCGGGAGACCGACACCTGCACGTGCAGGGCGCGCCCGCCCCTCGTCGTGACCACCTGGTCGCGCATCGTCCTCGGGACGCGCCCCGCGAGAACGCGCGACAGGTCCGCTGACAACCCGCCATCATCCCTGAACAGAGTTCTGGCGGCTTTGGCCGTGACCACATCCTCGGTCATGCCGAGGATGCGCTCCGCGGCCGGATTGACGGTCGCGACCGATCCATCCGGACCCACGGTGATGACGCCGGATGCCACCGAGCGCAGAATCGACTGCGTGTAGTCCTGGATTGTGATGAGCTGCATCGCGCGGTCCTCAAGAACCCGGTACGCGTCTTCGAGGCGCACAGAGACCTGCCTCAGGTCGCGGTTCCTGCGATCGTCCAAGTCGCGAAGACGCCCGAAAAGCCCACCGAGAAGCACGTACATGATGATCTCGAAGAGGTTGTCGATACGCCCACCAAAGAAGCCGCCGAGGTTGAGCACGGCGTGCGGGGTGAAGAGCAGGGCGGCGGCCGTGGCCGTGACGATGCCCCCCCTCAGGCCGAATCGAGATGCGGCGTACAGGACGGGCAGGTAGTAGAGCCTGCGGTAGAGCTCGTGGAGTGCGAGCTGGGTCGGCGTGCTCGCGGCTGTGAACGTGTGCAGGGCGGTGATGAACGCCAGAAGCGCCGCGACGATCAGCACATCCTGCAGGCGGCGTCTCAACTCTCGGGCGGTGTCCTCTGCCATGGTGCTGACGGCCACGGTCACCGCCGCTTCCTGGCCCACGAGGGCTCGATCCCGAGCTCCTCGCGGTACTTGGCGACGGTACGCCTGGCGACAGGGATCCCCTCGTCCGACAATATCTCCGCCAGGCGCTGGTCGGACAGCGGGTGCTCGGGCTCCTCGGAGCCAAGGATCTCGCGTATCCGGGCCTTGACGCTCGTTGACGCCACATCGATGCCGCTCGCCGTCCGATAGCCGCCCGAGAAGAAGTGCTTGATCTCGAACATCCCGTATGGGGTGGCCATGTACTTGCCGGTCACGCCTCGGCTCACGGTGGACAGGTGGACTCCCAGTTCCACAGCGACATCCTCGAGCCTCAGCGGACGGAGCGGGCCCTTCCCGTTCTCGAAGAAGTCGCCTTGCGCCTCGAGGACGATCTTGGCGATGCGGCTCACCGTGTCCTTGCGGCGGTCGACGTTGCGGATGAACGACTCCGCCGAGCGGATCTTGTCCTTCAGGTAGCGCACGGTGTCCCGGTCGGCCCCGGAGCCCTCCCGAAGCATGCCTCGGTATCGAGAGCTCACGCGCAGCGGCGGCACGACGTCGTTGTTCGACATGACGGTCCATCCGTCGTCGAATCGCCGCAGAGTCACGTCCGGCACGATGTAGCCTGGCGACGGTCCCGGCGAGAACGCGCCCGCGGGACGCGGGTTGAGCGCACGCAGGATCTCCACGATGCGCCTGACCTCGTCCTCGTCGACATGCAGGACCCGGGCGATCTTGCGGTAGTGGTTCGCCGCCACATCGTCCAAGTGAGAATCCACGATCCGGGTGAGCAGCGGTTCGACGATCCCGAGGTAGTCCAACTGGATCGCGAGTGCCTCGGCCAACGTGCGCGCGCCCACCCCTGGGGGGTCGAGCTGCTGGACGACGGACAGGGCTCGCTCGGCTACCTCGCACTCCACTCCAGCGATCGCGGCGATCTCGGTGAGACCCGAACAGAAGAACCCGTCGCCGTCGAGCGAGCCGACGATAGCCCGCGCGGCCCGCAGCGTCTGCTCGTCCACGTCCATCATGCCGAGCTGCTGGAGAAGGTAGTCATCGAACGTCTGGACTCCGCCCACGAACTGGTCGGTGTCCACAGCCTCGGCGTTCGGATCCCGTGGGACGACCGGATCGGCGGAATCGAGTTCCTCGTACTGGTCGAGCCATTCGTCCCACGCGCGCTCGTCCTCGGCCGTGTCCTCCCGCTCGTCCTCGGCTTCGGCCGGCGCTTCCTCGAACTCCTCGACCTCCAGGACGGGGTTCTCGAGAAGCTCCGCCTCGACAAGCGCCTGGAGCTCGGGTATCGGCATCGCAAGGATGCTCAGCCCCTGGTATACCTGCGGGGACAGTGTCACCTTCTGGCGAAGTTCCGGTCGCTGACCGAGTTCGATGGTCCCCACCCCCTCTCGCCGCGCCGACCGCGGGCGTCGCCGCGCAGCAAACGCCGTACCACGTCCACGTCCGATTATGCCCTATGCGACGGCGCGATCGTTCCCGGGCCGATGAGCGGAAGTCCGACAAGCGACCCGCCGGCCTTGGGTCATGTCGCCGGTGGCAGTGCGGTCCGTCGCAGCGACGGAGCCTGAGCGACCATGCACGCGAGCAGGACGAGCGCGCCGCCCGCGAGCTGCCACGGGCCAAGGGGCGCGTACAGGGCCGGGATGAGATACGTCGCGATCCCGGCGATGACCGGCTCCAGCGTGGCGGTGATGCTCGCCTTCGTCGCGTCGATGTGGTGCAACGCCGTGAGGAACGCTCCGAACGGCACGATGGTCGCGAACAGGGCCATCGCCATCACCGACCAGAATCTGACCGGCACCGCGAGCAGGGTGACCACGTCGCCAACCTCACCTCGAGCGCCGAGGAATACGAGCCAGAAGATCGACGCCGACCCCAAGCCGTACGTCAGGAGCGTCCACGGAGAGTAGCGCCCGGCGGCGTACTTGCCCATGATCGTATACCCCGCGAAGAACACCGCCGAAGCCAGGCCCCATGCAATGCCCGCCGGCGACACCCGCAGTCCCTCGCCTCCGACCACCCCTACCATCAGAGCGCAGCCCGACACCGAGAGGACGACCCCCGCAGGCAGCGCCCATGTCAGCTTCTCGCCGAGGAACGCCACAGAAACACCCAGCACGAGAACCGGGGCGAGGTACTCCAGCACTATCGCCGTGGGGACGTTCGTGAGCTCGATCGTGGCGAAGTAGGTGAAGTGCACCATCGCGAGCCCGAAGACGCCGAAACCCGCAAGGAAGGGCAGGTCACGCCGCCTGATACGCAGGTCCTGACGGCGCCGGAGAGCCAGGTACACGAGCAGCATCACACAGGCGAGGATGGCGCGGGCGGCCGACAGATGCGTGGGCTGCACCCTGAGGGTCGGATCCGAGAACAGCCACTTCGCCAGCAGCCCACCGCCGGCCCAGCAGGCGGCCGCGAGTGCCGCCAGCAGGTAGCCTGTGAGGCCGCGAGTCCTCCCTCTCGGGTTCCCCGCCGCCGCCTTCCCCGTCACGTTCGGCTGCTCCCGCCGCGATGCCCTTGTCGCATGGTGCTGGGGTCCCCCGATCCGTTGGCTGCGGCGCCCTGACGCCGGTGCTCCCGTGTTGCCGCGCATACCCCCTAGGGGTATAGTTGGCGCGCTGAACGCACCACGATACCCTACCCGCACGAGGGGAGCATCGCAATGACCGACGAGGGCACGGCCGCGGCGCCTTCGCGCGACCAGCAGGAGCGCACGCGCATCTTGAATCGGCTGAAGCGCCTCGAAGGGCAGGTGCGGGGGTTGCAGTCCATGATCGCCTCGGATCAGGACTGCGACGCTGTGCTTACCCAGGTCATGGCCGCGAAGTCGGCGCTCAACCAGGTCGGCCTGCACATCATCGGCTACTCGATGAAGACGTGTCTTCTGAGCCCCGACGTTCGCTCTCGAGACGAGATCGTGGACGAGGCCCTGTCCGTGCTGTTGCGGTTCGTCAACCTGCCGGACACATGGGTGTCGCCCGACGAGGTGTGAACGCGGGCCCGAGAGTCAGCGCACCGTCTCGTCCACGACCGTCACCAACACCGTCTCTAGGGCCGCGGCGACATCCTCGAGGGATTCGTCGGGGAAGACCCGGCACAGCAGGGTCGGGCGCAGGGCCGTGACCACCACGGATTCGTCCTCCACGAAGACGTTGATCCGACAGGGCAGCAGCCTGCGGAACCGCGCATCGCCCACCCCCGGCATCTCGGCGCCGCGTGGCGAGGGGCCCGAGGCGGCTCCCACCTCATAGATGTGGATCGGCTTGATGTTGAAGCCCTTCGATGCGAGCGTGGCCTGGAGATCTCTCACCACCACCGAGGTGAAGCCGTGGCGCTGGAGGGCGTCTTCCAAGGCGTCCAGAGTAGCGTCGAACCCATGCGCGGACTCTCGCCTGTAGTCGTAGCCCATGTTCGCGCCGTCGAACCGGTCGCGCTGATCGGTCGGGATCACGCTCAACCGGACCCGCCTCTCGGGTTGCACCCGCCTGCCTCCGGCCACGTCTCCGTACACCCCGAGGTTCGCGCGGAACCGCGCCAGTGACTCGGATGGACCTTGGACCGCGGCCGGGACATTCCTGTCCTCGGGCCAGTATACGGGTCGGGAAGCGCTGTGAGCGACTCCGACATGCGCGGGCGGTGGGAATGGCGGTCCGCACACGCCACAACGATCTTCGTGCCCGCGGGTTATAGTGGTCGTGCCGGCGTCACGACCGGGCGATCGACCCCCGCGGAAGGCGTCTGAAGGAATGCACCTCAGTTGGGCGGCACTCCTGCTCCTGGCCATGACCACCGGCTGCGCCGCCTCGGCCGCGCTCGTTGCCAGATCGCCCTCGGCGACCGCCTACGGCGCGGTGTCGATCGCGGCGATGCTGCTCACGGGTTCGTCGGTCGTCTCCGTGGCGCGTGGATCGGGCAGGGCGGACACGACCATCGCCGCCATCTTCATCTCGGTCGGCGCGACTCTGGGCGGCCTCGCTCTCGGCGCCTCTCTAGTACCGCATTTCACCCGGCTTCCACCCGTGCCCGAGCCGAGCGGGGCCGATGCGCCGGCGCCCCCCGTGGACGGGCCGCCGGCGATCATCCTGCTGGCCAAGGGGCAGCCCGAGGTATACGACCCCGCAGTCGTCACTCAGGAATACGGGCTGCTGTCGGAAGCCGACGTGCCCGTCCCCTCGGACGCGTTGCGTCTGTTCGCCTATCTGTCCGAGCGCATGAGATACCGCTCCGTCGGGCCGAGTCGGTCCCGGCCGACGGCGCGCGTCATCGCCGCCCGGCTCGAGGGTCGCCTGGCCGAAGCGGGTCACCCTGTACGCGTCTACGAGGCATGGCTGCAAGGCACCCCCAGACTGGCCGATGCGACCGCTGAGGCCCACGCTGACGGCGCCGCCTGCGTGATAGTCGTACACTTGGGCATCGCCGAGTCGGCTCCGTTCGAACGCGCTCGCGGCGATGCCGATCAGGTGTCGCGCGTGGGAGGCGGAAGGCTTCGCTACGCACCACCGCTATGGCCGGAGATGGCACTTGCGCGCGCCGTGGCCCAAAGAGCGCTGGCGGCGCTCCCCGGCGGCCCACAACCCCGCGATGGGGTCGCTGTCGTCGGGGACGGCCAACCGTGGCAGTGGGACAGCGCTCACCCGTCCTCGTGCGAGCAGGCGACGACCTTCCTGCAGCGTGTCCGTTCGATGCTCATCGCCGCGGGGATGGACGAGTCGCACGTCAGGATGGCGTGGCTCGACTGGCAGGACCCTGGCGTGACGGAGGCCGTGCGCCATCTGGCCGCGCTCGGATGCGAACGGATCGTCGTGGTCCCGGCCGCGATGCCGACGGATACTCTGGAGACCGTGGTGGACCTGCCGGCCGCGATCGCTCAGGCTGCGGTGGACCCCTCCGTACAGATCACGGTGCTGCCCGCGTGGGGCGAAGACCCGGTGGTCACCGACGTACTCACTGACGTGACGCTTCACGCGATCGACAACGGGTGCTAGAGGGATTCAGCAGCGAGGGCGGCAACGCTCGGGGTTGAGCGCCTGCTGGCGTCGGATCGCGGGGTACCGGATCATGTAGCGGAACGCGATCGACATCCCCCCGCGGCACGCGCAGGCCCTCGTCTCCAGCTCGTCCAGACTGCGCCTCAGGTCCGCGGCGGTGTCTCCGCGAAACATCGTGTAGCCCTTGCCTATGGCCTTGAGAACGTGCGCGTCGCTCCCCCCCGTTGCAGCCCACCCCTGCCCGCCGGCGAATGTCTTCGCGGCGAGGCGGTTGGCGTACACGAGGTATGGAGACGAGTTGTAGACCTCCATGGCGTGGAAGGCGACCTCCGCGACCCTGTTGCCGAGGCTCTTGAGGCCGAACGGGCCGAACGCCCGGTTCGCGAACGGGTGCGCGATGATCGCGATGCCGCCCTGCGCCTCTATCCTGGCGATCGTCTCCGCGGCCGACAGCCCCGGTGGGACGTCCTCGGTGAGGTACAGCCCCAGGATGTGGCCCCACTTGGAAGTGATCTCCTCACCGACCACTACCTCGACCCCGGGATACATGTCCTCCAAAGACTTGGCGAACAGCGCGCCCTCGATCGTGTTGTGATCCGTGATGGCGATGACCTTCAGGTCGGTACGTGTCGACACGTATTCCATGATGTCCGGGATAGAAGCCAATCCGTCGCTGTGACGCGAGTGAATATGCAGATCGGCCTTGCTCCAGGCATCCGGCACGCGGCTCTCCCCTGTTCGACCGACCCACGGTTGCTTCATCGGTACAGGAGCAAGCAAAGCCCATACCCATTCGACGGCCGGTCCAGAGAGGTGACGAGAGTCCGCACTACCTCCCGCCCGTCGACGACTGCGACCGCTTGCGCGGGTACAGGCGCGCACCCGAACGGGTCGTCACGTACCGGGCGAGCCTGTCGGCCGTCTCACGCGGCAGTTCACCCGCGTCGATGGCCTTCGTCAGCGACGCAGTGGCCAGACATGAGAACCGGTCCCACAATCCATCGGCCCGAAGCACCCTCTCCACCGCGTCGCGCCTGGGGTCGTCTCTGCCCGGCACGCTCGCGCCCGTGAACCGGAAGACCTTGAGCACATGGTCGCTGCCGAGCACTTGGTCGAGACCGTCTTCGTCGGCCCGGCGGATGATCTCCTCGCAGAGGGCATCCTTCTCGCCTTCCAGCTTCCTGAGTCGTTCCCCCACCTCGACATACCGGTCCACCAGGGCGACGCGCGGCTCGAGTTCGAACTCCCGCGCGGGCAGGGCAGCCAATTCGGCCTCATGCTTCCATGCGGGGCACATGGTCCTGAAGTCGCACCAGTCGCACAGCCGCGACACCTTGGTGGGAAACTCCGACTGGGCCTCGATCCGGCGCACGGCCGACAGGATTTCGGCGCGCAGGTCGGCCAGCTGCTCGGGAGTCCGGCACGACCGGACCTCATGATCGAAGGCGACGTAGTGCCAGACGAGACAGACCTCCCTCGCATCCGGGTACATCTCGCGCACCGCCAACTCATACAGCGCCAGTTGCCGGTCGGCGTCGGCCTTCTCCTGGGTCGCCAGCGTCGCGCTGGTCTTGTAGTCGTGGATCTCCCACACGCCGTCGGACGCCTTCACCAGGCGATCGATGTAGCCGACGATCTCGTGCGTCTCGTCAAGCCGGATACCCACGCGCATCTCGAGCCCGACCGTCACGCCCTGGTCGAACGGCGCGTAGCGCCGATGGTACTGGCGGAGTGCCTTCTCACCGATCGCCCGATAGTCATCGACGGTGCGATCCTGACGCGTCACCCTCACATCGTCGGACCAGCACTCGTCCCAGACGAGAGCGTAGCGTCCGACGAGATCCTCCTCGGATGGCAGACGGCACACCTTCACTTCGCCGTACAGCCACTCCAGAGCATCGTGCACGCGGCTGCCCATGAACGCCTCGATGCCGTCTGGGCCTCTGGGCGTCTTGAGCAGGTACGAGAACTCGTACTTCTTGGGGCAGGTCTCGAAGCTGTCTATCCGGGAATGCGAGAACACCGACATACGGCCGCTCCTTCACTCGATCGCGCCAAGACGAAGCATGCCACGGCGGTCTGACACGGCGCCGTCTCCCGGCTTCACGCGCTAGCGGCCGCGAGCCCAGACGTCCAACCTCGCGACGCCCTCCATCAGGCGATCCAGCGACGTGGCGTACGAGAAACGCAGGAACCCCTCCCCGCCCGGCCCGAAGTCGACCCCCGGAGCGGTCGCCACGAACGCCTCCTCCAGAAGGCGCCTGGACAGCGCAAGCGAGTCGCTGCCCCACGCCCGCGCATCCGCGAACGCGTAGAAAGCGCCGGTCGGCTCGATGTCGATCCCGAGTCCCAGCGCGCGCAGGGCCGGCACGAGGTAGCGCCGCCGCTCGTCGTAGATCGCGCGCATCCGTTCCACGTCGGGTCCTGCCTGGGCCAGAGCGACGGTGCCAGCGACCTGCACGAAGTGGTTCGCGCACAGGAAGAAGTTCTGTTGGATGACCTCCGCCGGACGAACGAACTCCCGGGGCGCGACGAGGAAGCCGAGCCGCCAGCCGGTCATCGAGTACAGCTTCGAGAAGCCGTTGAGGACGAACGCGCGGTCGGTGAATTCGAGGATGGTATGGTCGGGCTCTCCGTAGTTCAACCCGTGGTAGATCTCGTCGCTCGCGATCCACAAGCCCCGTTCCTCAGCGATGGCGGCGACCTCGGCGAGATGCGCGGCTGGCAGCACGGCGCCCGTCGGGTTCCCGGGCGAGTTGAGCATTATGCAGCGCGTGCGCGGGGTGATCGCGGCGCGGATCGCCTCGGGGCGCATCGCGAAGCCATCCTGAGCCAGCGCCGGCACGCGCACCGGCACGCCCCCGAGGAAGTTCACATAGTTCGGGTACGCGGGGTAGCACGGATCGGCCATGATGACCTCGTCGCCTGGATCCAGAAGGGATCCGAACAGCAAGAGCATCGCGGGGGACGTCCCCTGAGTGACCACGATGTCGCACGGATCAACATCAGCCCCATACTGCGAGGCGAATCGCCGGGCGACGGCGTCGCGCAGGTCGGGCAAGCCGAGCGACTGGGTGTAGCCCGTGTCGCCCGCCTCCATCGCCGCCTCGGCGGCGCGCGTCACGACCTCGGGCGTCGGGAAGTCCGGGTCGCCGACATCCATGCGCACGACATCGTGTCCCGCGGCCTCCAGCTCCTTGGCGCGCGCCACCACGTCCATCACGACGAAGGGCCGGATGGCACGGGCGCGGGCGGACACAGCATCTCTCACAGCGGGCTCCTCACAGTCGGGCGCGGTATTCGTTCTGGTAAGCGACCGCCATCACCTCCGCGCGGCGCAGGTCTCGAAACGTCGCGGTCGACGTGGCGATCACCTCATGCGGAGGCTCGGGGTCGAACGACAGGCCGATCTCGGACGCGCGCTCCCACAACTCGGTCCCGGGAAGGACCCGCAGAGTCGAGGACTGGATCATCCCGGGGTCCAGGGAGAGAACCGCCCGCAGGCCGGCGAGGAAGTCGAATACGTCGTCGCCGGGAAGGCCGAGGATCAGGTCGCACTCGACCTGTATCCCTTGGCGTCGCAATGACGCGATCCCCCTGGCGAACCGGTCGGCGTGGAACGGTCGATGGCAGATCTCGAGCGCCGCGGCTCCGATCGTCTGAGGGCCCGTTTCCACGCTGGCCACGCCCGCGACCCGCAGCAGTTCGGCCGACTCGTCGTCGATCCGCTCGATGTCGACCTCGACCGTGTGCAGACGCAGACCCTTCTCGGCCAGCGGGGCGAGCACGGCCGCGAACATCGCGATACGGTCGGCGGTGAGGTTGAACACGGGGTCGATGAAGGAGAACGATCGGATGGTCGGGGCCGCGGCCAGCATCTCGATCTCCGCGGCGATACGGACGTCGGAGAACGAGCGTATCCGACCGTACCCCTTGCCCTCGAAGCAGTACGCGCACCGGTGCGGACACCCACGGTAGGTCTCCAGATAGGAGCCGCCGTCGATCAGCGGCATCGTCCCGGTCAGGTACGGGCTGGGGATCGAATCGAGGTCCGCTATCAGGGCGCGGTCGGGAGCCGAGACGATCTCGTCCCCCTTGATCGCGGTCACTCCGTCGACCCGCCACGCCTTCCCGCCGGTCGCGAATGCGTGAAGCAGGTCCGCGAAGGCCGCCTCTCCCTCGCCTCTCACGACCGCGTGGACGCTGGGATTCGCCGTCATGGTCTCGGCCGCGATCGGCCCCACTTCGGGCCCGCCGAGCACGATGACGCACTCGGGCCTGACCCTCCCGACGATGCGGCACACGTCGAACACAGCCCGGGCGTTCCAGCAGGTGACGGACACGGCGAGCACGTCGGGTTCGAGGCCCAGGACTCGCCAGGCCACCCACCACGGATCCATGTCCACCGTCAGATCGAGCGTCTGGAAGCCGACCTTCCCCGCAAGCCTTCGGTCCGCCTGCGCGTACGCGCGGAGGTACCCAAGCGCGAGAGACTGATAGCCCACGGAGTTGAGCGCCAGGAGAGCACACTTGAGAGGGGCACTCACGATGGCGCCATGCCCCGTGCGACGCGCATCCGACCGGCCAAAGCGCCCGCGTCGGCGGGAGCGCGCAGCGCCGCCAGGGTGTCCGCCGCCGCGCCAGCGGGGCCGCCGCCGCAGACGCAGTCCAGTGCGCACTCCGCGCATGCTGGGGCCTTCGCGCCGGCGCGCGCCCGAACGACATCGGCGAGATGGAGCACGTGATCCGGCATCAGGCACGGTGGGACGCCTTCGACCTCGACCCGCACGCCGTTCACGGTCCCGGTGTCGCACGCCGCTGTCACCCACTCGATGGCAGCACGCAGGTCGAGCCCTCCGTCTTCCACGCGCAACAGCACCGCGGCCGCGCCGGCGCCGGTCGCGGTTGCCACGACGGCGGGAAGATCCCGCACATTGTGACGGCACACGGGGACCAGGGCGCTCACGTGCACCAGTGCCTCCTGAGTCGCCGCCGCCGCGACGTACGAGCGGACCCCTTCGAGGGTCTCCGCAAGAGCCCCCGGGCACGCCACGAGCACGTCATGCACTCCAGGGGTGCCCCCAAACACCGAGAATCGGACGTGGCGCACACCGGCGGCGACGGAGCCCGCGGCGTTCGCCGGCACGACGAAAGCGCTCGCGTCGGTGTGCAGGCGCAGGCGGGACACGCCCGAGCGGACCGCCATGCCGACGATCGCCGGCAACTCCGGATGCCCGAACGGCTCGGGTCCGGTCAGCTCGATGTTCGGCCCGGGGGCCGCCGCCCCGGATCGGACCGCAGTCTCGATGTCTCCGGCGATCTGTGCCGAGTCGCGATAGACGGGTGTCGGCGAGCCGCCATGGCACCGCTCGCAGGTGACAGCCCGGCCCTCGCCGAGACTCACAGGCACGAAGGTCAGCACAAGGCCTCCCGGTACAGCGCCGCGGACCGCTCGAGCATGCGCGCCTCAGTGAACTCCTCGAGCACCCGCCCCCGCGCCGCCTCGCCCATCCTGACACGCATGAGCGGGTCCTTCGCCAAAGTGATCATCGCCGCCGTGAGGCCTGGCGCGTCACCCGGCTCGGCCAGGAGGCCTGTGTCGCCGTCGGCGACGACCTCGGGCGTCCCGCCGGCGCGTGTGGACACCACGGGGAGTCCCGCGGCCATCGCCTCGATCGTCGCCAAGGGAAGGCCCTCCGACAGCGCCGAGGACACGTACACGTCAAGCGCCGCGAGCAGACCGGCAACGTCGGTCTCGAATCCCGGGAAGAGGATCCTGTCACCCACAGGGGTGTCCACCGCGGCGCGCCGGACCGTCTCCAGCAGCGGGCCGTCGCCGGCGATCAGCAGCCATGCGTGCGGGAATCGCTGCAGGACCGGAACCGACGCGGCGACGAGCACGTCGAGCGCCTTCTGAGGCGCGAAGCGCGCGGCGAGGCCGAACACGAGGGCATCACGGGGGATCCCGTACCGGTCGCGCCGCGGCCCGGGGTCGATCACGGTCAGGAATGGCTCGAGGTCCAGCCCGTTGTGGACGGTGACGACGAGGCCCGGGTCGATCCCGTACTCCGAGACGAGCTCGTCCCTCAGCGAATCGGAGACCGTGATGATCCGCGACGTGTGATGTGACAACCATCGCTCCACGGTCACATACAGCCAGCGTGTCAGTGGCCGTATGTCCCGATAGAGGACATGGTTGTGGACCGTGACGAAGCGCGCCCTGCAACCCGCGAACGCCGCCGCGATGCGCGCCACGAGACCGGCCTTGAAGCCGTGGGCGTGCACGATATCGAACCGGCCGTGGCGGATGATGTCCGCCAGCACGATGATCGACTCGAGATCGCGCAGCGGGCGCAGAGGGCCCACGATGGGGACCGGCCGGACCTCGAGTCCGGCCGCGAGCGCGGACTGCACGATGTCCGAATCACCGGGACAGGCGATCTCCGCGTCGAAGCCATACGCCTCGAGGCCTGTCGCCATCTGAAGGACGTGGCCCTTCATGCCGCCCACCGCCGGCCGCACAACGTGCAGGACCCGCGCCGGCTTCCTGATCTCTGACGCCAACGTTTCCCCTGGATCGGCGGTCGGACCGGACGGCCTCTAGGTTAGCACGGCGACGCTCACGCTCCGCGAGGGCGGCCCGCCGCTCGCACCTACCTAGAATCGCACGATGCCCATCAGTGCGAATGCTGCGATTGTTGACGCCGCCGCGATGGCTGTCCCCACGCAGAGCTGTCCCAGGGTGTGATCCTTGACCTCCACCTTCGAGATAGCCACGAGAACGAGCAACGCGAAGGAGATCGCCCCGAGCCATCCGAACACGATGGTGAACGCCGTCGCGGGGCCGGTGACTCCGGCCGCATGTCCAGACGCCTTGTAGTGCAGGAGGTTCACGACAGTGAGGCCCGCGACAGTGAGGATGTACGACAGCATGAGTGCCACGTAGATGTGATGCTGGCGGAATACGACGATCATGACCAGCATCCCCGCCGCATAGCCCGCAATGCACAGAACAAAGCTCAGCGTGCGCTTGCCGCGCAGGTCGCCAGGGTGTCGCACCATGTACAGCCATGCAGCGAGCGGCACAAGCCCGGTGGAGATGACCCCGGTCAAGCAGGCGCCAAGACTGTGCGCGGCAGGTACAGCGCAGTAGAAGACGACGAACATCAGGATGGCAAGGACCGGCGGGTCGAGCAGATACGTCCACAACCGCATACGTCTCTCACGCGTGGGTCTCACGGCGTCGCCTCCACCCGGGTGCGCGCGCGATCGCCGACGTACGGTGCAAGCAGGTCGTTCACGGCCTCGTCACCAAGCGCAGTCGCCAGGCCAAGTACCTCCGACGGTTCCATGACGGTGCCGCCGGTCCGCAAGCGCCGGGAGATCGCGAGCGAGGTCACGCCATGAAGCGCCGCCCAGACGATCATCATCCGCCGCCTCGCGTCGACCGTCGCGGACACCTCCCCCTCGTCGACGGCCTGTTGCAGCAGCGCCACCCCCTCGGTGAAGGCGCGGGTCATCCGGATGCCGTCCCCCGTCGTCCAGTCGACCCCGAGCGTGGTCTCGAACACCAGCTGGTAGAGGCTCGGATGGGTGGCCCCCCACACGACGTACGCCCGGCCGCGCTGTCGGAACTTGTCGACCAGCGTAGGCCCGACCATCGCCGCGTTGCTGAACTCGGCGAGGTCATCGAAGCCCTCGAGCACGACCCCGCTCAGGATCGCGTCCTTGTCCTTGAAGTACAGATACAGCGTCGTCGGGCTGTATCCGACCTGCTCAGCCACCTCGCGCATCGTGACGCTGGCCGGGCCGCACCGTTCGACGGCACCGGTGGCGGCCTTCAGTATCTCGGCGCGCAACTCGGGGTTCGCGGGTCGCGCCATCGCGGTACCTCTCTGACAGCCGCTGGCTGGGTGCGTTTCGCCACCAGCCGGCAAGATTAACAGCCGTAACTTACTACCGTTCCCTATACGCGTCAACCTGCCAAGCCAGCCGAATCGGCCTCTTGACCGATTCACGATTTCCGAGACGCTCCAGCAAGGATGTCCGCAGGCGCCGCAGGCAACAAGAAGCGGCTCCCCTCTTGCGAAGCGCACGGCATCGTCTCGATCGTCACCGACCTGATCAAGGTGATCGACGGCGTTAAGACGCGAGTCGTGTGGGAACGGGACTTCGGCAACGGCGTGCTGGAGGAATCTGAGCTCTTCTTCGTCGCTCAGGACAACGCGGGCACGGTCTGGCTCCTGGGGGAGTACCCGGCGACCTACGAGAGCGGTCAGTTCGCTGGCGCGCCCGACACGTGGATCTCCGGCGTGGATGGTGCGCGGCGCGGCATCTTCATGCCCGCAGACCCGCGGCTCGGCGATCCAAGTTACGGTCAGGGCCTCGCGCCGAGCGTCGAGTTCGACGATCACGCCCAGGTCTCCGAGGTCGGTCAGACGCTCGTCGGCACGTTCGAGATCCATCACGGCGTCCTCGTGGTCGATGAATGGAGCCCTCGCGCGCCGGAGGACGGGCGTCAACGCAAGTACTACGCCTCCGGCGTCGGCACGGTGTTCGTGGTCCCTCAAGGTGGTAGCCAACAAGAGGCCTTGTCGCTCATGAACGTCGCACATCTCAACGAAGCGGACCTGGCGAACGCACGCCAAGAGGCGCTCAAGCTCGACACGGACGCCCGCCGCGTCAGCAAGGTCTACGCTCAGACACCTCCGGCAGTGCCGCGGGACTGACAACCGCTCACCGCGGTTCTGGCGGGAGCAGCCGCCCCCGCCAGAACCGGTGCAAAGCAAGAGCGGCCCTCCCCGCTTCCGGGAAGAGCCGCAGGTAGATGCTGGTGTCCGAGGGGGGACTTGAACCCCCATGAGGTTGCCCTCACTAGGCCCTCAACCTAGCGCGTCTGCCATTCCGCCACTCGGACTTGATGGCGCACCCGTCGCCGGGCGCGAAACGGAAGTATACCGTGCGACCCCGACGTGCGCCAAGTGGACGCGCGGGGACGAGCACGCCCCCTGAATTGCAGAAGTCAGTGCAAAGGCTCTTGCACTGAGTCTGGCAGGGGTTCTCCTTCGTCCTGATCCCAGCGTTGCGCTCTATCCTCTTGCGGCTGTCTGTCTCCGGCGGGCCGGCGACTTGAGAGGAGGATACCGC
>JANYAK010000010.1 GCA_025361335.1 Coriobacteriia bacterium | reverse complement strand
CCGCCGACCAGGCGATCGCCCTCCTCGGCGAGACCTGCTTCGACATCTACCTCAACGACGTCGCGTACTGGCGCTGCGTGCCGGCCAACGTGTGGCGCTACACGATAGGCGGCTACCAGGTCATCAAGAAGTGGCTGAGCTACCGCGAGCGTGCGCTACTCGGCCGAGACCTCAAGCCCGAGGAGGCGCGCTACGTCACCGAGATGGTGCGACGCATCGCCGCGCTCGTGCTGATGCAGCCGGCGCTCGACGCCAACTATGAACGTGTGAAGGCCGACGTATGGGAGTGGACCGAGCATCTGTAGATTGGGCGTAAGGGCCACATCAGTACCTGTTGAGTGGATGGTGGGAGTGTCGGAAGTTACTGACCGTCAGGAGCTTGGTCGCCTCGCGCGCGAACTCTCGCTGGTGAGTGTTCCGATTCGGCTCCAACTGGCGCAACTCCAGACTGGCGCGGCCGCCGACGCCGTCCGCGCCATCGCCGAGGCCACTCGCATGAACGATTCGCTTGTCGCGTCGGTCAATCGCGCCATAGGCGCGGCCGCGTCGCTCACTCCGAAGTCCGCGTACTCGCCCGTCTTCGCCGCAAGCCGAGACATCGGGCTGCTGCTTGGACAAGTGCAGTTCAAGGGTGTGGGGTCAGTAGCGTTGGAATCCTTCGCGAGACTCCAGGGTACGACGGCTCGGTTCGCGATGAGTGACTCACTGGCCGCCTCGCTTGCGAAACTTGAGGGTTCGACTGCGCTCGCCGCCTCACTCGTCGCCCAAGAGAAGCTCGCATCTCTTCGTGGAGCGTCATTCGGCGCCCTCATTTGCGGCGATTCCACTTTCCGGCGTTCGACCGCCGCCCATCTTGGGTTGGTGACGCGTTCCTATGAAGCCGTCATGGGAGCAGCAGCAGCCAGTCCTGCGGACGCGACCGATCATTGGGGTCTCGTCACCGGCGGGGTCTCGTCACCGGCGCCGTCCCCGTTGACTACTACCGCCATGTCGAAGCAATCGAATCAGTCACAATCACCCGGCCATACTCGAGTGAGACGGTCGCAGCGGCGGTCGATGACGCGAGTCCACCGGTCGATGAACTGCTGGTTCGATTCGACGCGAGGCTCGTGCCATTGCTTCAGGGCGCTAGGCAGTCGCTGCGTAGCGGGAATGCGGATCGTCCGCGACACGTCACGACGTCTCTGCGGGAGCTGTTCACGCAAGTCCTGCACGCACTCGCCCCTGACGACGCTGTGGCAGGTTGGAGTACTGACCGGGACGACATCGCTGGGGGACGACCGACCCGTCGTGCGCGTCTCCTGTACATCTGCCGTGAAGTTAACCTCGGGCCGCTGGTCCAGTACGTCAAGACCGAGGTCTCCGCGACCCTCGCGTTCGTCGATTCCCTCCAGGCCGGGACGCACACGGTCCAATCAGCACTGACAGAAGCGCAGCTACGGGCGCAAATCGTTCGGATGGAGTCGCTTATGTCGCTCTTGCTTCAGATTGCTCCGTCGCCTCGCTCCGGCACCCAACAATCGCTTCCTAGTGAATCAAGTCAGGCGCCGCAAGGGGGATGAGTTGAAGAGGCTCGATCGATTCTCGCTCATCGACCGCATCGGCCGCGAGCTTCAGAGCCGGATTTCGTACACGGACATCGACGTCTATCTCCCAGCATTCGGAATCGATATCACCGGGGGTCAAGGTCCGGGGCATCTGGTTCCTCGCGTTCGCCAAGTAGGTCGCTCGTCCTTACTTCACCCAACCCAGCAGTACGGATGCCACAGCACGACCGGCGCGGTCCCCATGCCTTGGAGCGTCGCCTCGCTCGCGCCGGACATCGTGTCCACCGCCGACGCCGAGTACTTGTTGAGGCTCGGCCGATGGAGGCGAGGCTGCCTCTTGCGGACGTTTGGATTCCGGTTGGGCCCCAGTAGGGGCGCCCTCCTATTGTCAGGTGGCGCGCGCACCCGCGCCACGTGGCGAAGGGCGACTTGATGAATGGGGACGGCCGTGAAGTGGCGGATGCGGAGGATGATGCTCTATTCGGCGACGTCGCGAATCTCATCGAAGGAGCACGGCAGCGGGCGGCAGTCGCAGTCAACAGCGAACTAGTTCGGCTGTACTGGAGCGTGGGGAAGCGCGTACGCGAGGAGGTTCTCGGCGGGGAGCGTGCGGCGTACGGGCAACGTGTCGTGAAGACGCTCGCCGCCAGGTTGACGGAACGCTACGGGCGAGGTTGGAGCCGACGCAACCTCGAGAAGATGGTTCACTTTGCGGAGTGGGTCCCCGATTTCGAAATATGCGAGACACTGTCTCCCAAATTGAGCTGGAGTCACTTCTTCGAACTCCTCACCGTCTCTGAGCGGCCAAAACGCGACTTCTATGCGGCCTTCGCGGCGCATGAGCGCTGGAGCGTGCGCACTCTGCGTGCCAAGGTCGCCGGCAGGCTCTACGAGCGGACCATCACCGCTCGAGGCTCGGCCGACGGGCTCAAGGCCGAACTCGCGACGTTATCGGCCCGCGGCACCGTCGAACCGACGCTGGCCTTTCGCGATCCCTACGTGCTCGACTTCCTCGACCTGCCCTCGGCACACAGCGAGGCCGATCTCGAGCACGCCATCCTCGACGAGATGCAGCGCTTCCTGCTCGAGCTCGGGGTGGGGTTCGCGTTTGTCGAGCGGCAGAAGCGCATGACGGTGGACGGGCGCGACTACCGGCTCGACCTGCTGCTCTACCACATCACGATGCGCTGCTACGTCGCGCTCGAACTGAAGTCCCGACCGCTCGAACCGGGCGACTACGGGCAAGTGACGCTCTACTTGCGGTGGCTTGATGCGCATCAACGGCACGCGGGTGGCGCCCCTCCCATCGGCCTGATCCTCTGCACCGAGAAGGGGCCGGAGCAGGTGGCGCTTCTCGGCCTCGACTCCGGGGAGGTGCGGGTGGCACAGTACGTGGTTGACGAGGTGCGCGGCGCGTTTGAGCGGATCGTAGCGAGGGCGAAGGCCCTCGAGGCGTGAGACGAGCGCGCCAACAGGAAGGAGCCGCGGTCGGCGCGATCCAGGTGGAGCATTTTCGGAATGCCTGCAGTCCCGCCTCTTGACGCACCGAACGCATGTTCGTATCGTCAGACACGGGACATGTGGCAGCCGGCGCGGAGGCGAGGGAGGACGCGTGCAGGACAACAGCGAGTGGGCTCCGGCGTCCGGAAGCGTGCTGATCTACCGTGATGCCTCGACCAGTCTCCACGTCCGGCTCGATGGCGCCACGGCGTGGCTCTCTCAGCGTCAAATCGCCGAGCTGTACCAAGTCTCCGTGAAGACGGTCAGCGAGCACCTCATGAACATTCACGCGGAGGGAGAGCTCGATCCTCGAGCAACTGTCCGGGAATTCCGGACAGTTCAGACTGAGGGCTCGCGCTCTGTCACCCGCTCCATCGACCACTACAGCCTTGATGCCATCCTCGCCGTCGGCTACCGAGTTCGCTCGACTCGCGGTACGCAGTTCCGGCAGTGGGCAACGGCGCGCCTCTCCGAGCTGCTCGTCAAAGGCTTCACGATGGATGACGAGCGCATCAAGGCGGGGCGCACGCTCGGTGGCGACTACTTCGACGAGCTGCTCGCGCGTATCCGCGACATCCGGTCGAGCGAGCGGATGTTCTACCAGAAGATCACGGACATCTACGCCACCAGCATCGACTACGACTGCGACGCCGAGGTCACTCGACTGTTCTACCAGACCGTGCAGAACAAGATGCACTGGGCCGCGCATGGCCACACCGCGGCCGAGGTCATCCGCGACCGCGCGGATGCGAGTCGGCCGAACATGGGCCTCACCTCGTGGAAGAACGTGCCGACGCCGGCCATCCGCAAGAGCGACGTCACAGTTGCGAAGAACTATTTGGCGAAAGACGAGCTTGAGGCTCTGAATCTGGTCGTCTCGGCGTATCTGGACTTCGCTGAGCTGCAGGCACGCAGCCGCCGACCCATGCATATGGCGGACTGGCTCGCCAAGCTCGATGACTTTCTGCGTCTCAGCGAACGCGACGTTCTGGAGCACGCAGGCTCGATCTCGCACGCGCTGGCGGAAGATCATGCGGCCGCGGAATACCAGCGCTTCCGCGAGCAGCGTCGCCAGGCGGAGGCGTCGGAGCCGAGTAGCGACTTCGATCGCGCGGTGAGACGCCTCAACGGGCCGGGTGGTGGGCCCGAGGCAGGCTGATCGCCATCGCCGGGGCGTGGGCGACTTGCAGTTGCAGTTCGCAAGCCGACTTGCGGGATCGCTCAGGCTTTGCAAGAAAGTGCTCGCGAATTTCGAAAGCATGCCTCGTACGGACAATCGAATGAATGCGCTATTCCGGGAACCAGTCGTTCATGGTCGGAGTCGCCCATCCGCATCCGCCGGATTGCGGCGCTCGCGTCGTCCGATCACCACGAGGTCCCTCCCATGACCCCTCGCCACGCCCGGCCCGAGATGGCCCGCATCTGGGATCTCGAGAACAGGTTCGCGATATGGAAGGACATCGGGGCCCCGCGTGCGAAGCGCAGGCGGCACTCGGTCAGCTGTGCCGGCATCACCCCGGACGGCGCACATCGAGATCGAGCCCGTCGACGGCGAGCACGTCGCGGAAGCGCTTCGTGAGCGCATGCGTGGCGCAGACGGTGTCGTGGTCCATGCGTCAGCGACCCACGTGGGCGTCCACCACGCGCCTGGCCCATCCGGCCAAGCGATCCGCGTTGTCGACGAGGTGTCGCGCCTCAGCTTGGGTGAGCAGGCGCTGTTCATACGCGACCTGGTTCTTCATCTTGAGAAGGCCACTCAGTTGACGCCGCTGGGTGGCCGCGAATTCGGGGACCTGTGCGTCGATGAGCGCGATCACGGCACCGTGGTCCGGCGAGACACTGCGGACGCCGGCGGATGCGATCAGCGCGGCGTCGCCGGCGCAGATGCCCGAGTGGATGGCGGACAACCCTGCCGCGTCCCAGCGATCGCTCGACAGCGCCGCGTGTGCGGCGGCGGAGAATTCGGCGCACTTCGCGAGAGACTTGAGAGCCTCCGCTCTCGGCGTCTGCCGCACATTACTCATCTTCATCCCAGTCCTGTGGACCCAGGCCGGATATGACGATGCTGTCGCGACGCAGCGACTTGGCGAGGGCGGGTGCCGTCCGATGCAGGGTCGCCGCCTCCCGAAGCTCGTAGACGAGTGGGGAGAGCGTCGCGCCGAACCGAGCGCGGAATCCGAGCGCGAACGCGTCCACCTCGCGCTCCAATGCCTCCTTGGATGGACCATCGCCCGCGACGAGGACGACATCCACATCGCTGGCCGCGTTCTGGGTGCCGCGTGCATAGCTGCCGAAGAGGACCACGGACACCGTGAGCGCCTCGAAGGCCCGCCGAAGCTCCTCGGCCATGCCCTCGGGAATGCTCTCTTCCGCCAAGAACAGCGGTTCGAGCAGCCGCTCGACGTAGATGTTGGCACGTTCGAGGGAGTGGACGTTGGCTCTCCCCGCCGAGCTGCTGCGGACGATTCCCATGGCCCCCAAGTCCTCGAGCACCGTGGACACGGCAGGCCGCGACAGGCCGGTGCGGACGGCGATCTGAGAGGCGTTGAGGGGGATGCTCACGCCGCGCAACACGCGAAGCACCGCCACGCGGCTTCGTGTGCCCAGAACGGAGTCGATGGTGTGCGTCGGCCTCATGCGGAGAAGGTAGACCCGCCGATATCGAAAGTCAAACTTACGATAATGAGAAGTCTACTTGCGTTATGGTCGTGACGAACCAGGCAACGGGCTACCGTCACAGCACGCACCGGTCACAGGCTTCTCGCGCGCCGCGCCATCCTCCGCGATAATGGCCCCATGCCCCTTGTCGCATCGTTGGAGGAGCCTCCCATGATCCCTCGCTACTCCCGGCCCGAGATGGCCCACATCTGGGAGCTCGAGAACAAGTTCGCGATATGGAAGGACATCGAGGTCCTTGCGTGCGAAGCGCAGGCGGAACTCGGCCAGGCCGGCATCACCGCGGATGACGCCGCGCACATCCGCGCGACCGCCGCGTTCGAGGTCGAGCGCATCGACGAGCTCGAGGCGACCCTCAACCACGACGTGATCGCGTTCCTCACCAACATGGCGGAGCACATCGACGCCGGCGTTGCCGACGGCGAGCCCAAGCCGAGCCGCTGGGTGCAC
This sequence comes from Coriobacteriia bacterium, assembly GCA_025361335.1. Taxonomy (GTDB): domain Bacteria; phylum Actinomycetota; class Coriobacteriia; order Anaerosomatales; family PALSA-660; genus JANYAK01. Next base: position 12,609 of record JANYAK010000010.1, on the reverse strand, counting down.
TACGGCATGACCAGCTCGGACCTGGGCGACACCGCTCTGTGCTATCAGATGACGCAGGCGCAAGACATCATCATCCAAGACGTCCGCCGCCTGGGACGCATCTGCCGCCGCCGCGCGCTCGAGACGCGCGACCTCCTGTGCGTCGGGCGTACGCACGGCATCCACGCCGAGCCGATGACGTTCGGCATGAAGTGGGCGACGTGGGCGTGGGCGCTCAAGCGCGCCGAAGGTCGGCTCATCGCGACGCGCAGGTTCTCGTGCGCGTGGGGCGCCATCTCGGGCGCCGTCGGCAGCTACTCCAACATCGACCCCTTCGTCGAAGGCTACGTCTGCGAGAAGCTGGGACTCACACCCGACCCGGCCTCCACGCAGGTGATCGCCCGCGACCGCCACGCGCACGTGCTCGCCGTCCTCGCGACCGTCGCCGCCACGGCCGAGTCGATCGCGACCGAGGTCCGCGCGCTGCAGAAGTCCGACACGCTCGAGGTGGAGGAGCCGTTCGCCGCGGGGCAGAAGGGCTCGTCGGCGATGCCGCACAAGCGCAACCCGATCACGGCCGAGCGCGTGTGTGGCCTGGCGCGCGTCGTGAAGGCGAACGCGCAGGTGGGCTTCGACGACGTGGCGCTGTGGCACGAGCGCGACATCTCGCACTCATCCGCCGAGCGGGTGGTTCTCCCGGACAGCTTCATCGCCACCGACTACCTGCTGTCCAAGCTCGAGTGGATACTGGACGGTCTCGTGCTCTACCCGGAGCGCATGAAGGCGAATCTGGAGTCCACGCGCGGGCTCATCTACAGCAGCCGCGTCCTGCTCGCGCTGGTGGACACCGGCATGCCGCGCGAGGACGCGTACACGATCGTCCAGCGCAACGCGATGAGCGTGTGGGACGACATCAAGGCGGCCCGCGGCGGCCCCTCGTATCGGGACTCGCTGGCCGCGGACCCGGAGTGCCCGCTTACGGGCGCGCAGCTCGACGCCATCTTCGATCCGTGGGCGTTCCTCTCGCGGGTCGGTGTGGTGTTCGACCGGGTGGAGACGTTGGAGTTCTAGCTCCGATCCCGGCGACTTGCCGGTGGATCCACCAGCATCGGCACGTCGCCGGTCCTGATCCCGCCGCGGACCAGGTCGTCTCCGAACAGGTGGAATGCCGGCACCGTCACCCGTCCACCGACTCGGTCCGCGATCCTGGCGAGGAGCGCCTCTGTCGAGACCTCGGCGTCGCTCGCCAGCACGATGAGGTTGCTGCCCTCCGCCTCGACGCCCTCGTCGACCCGGAACACCCAGACGTGGCGCCATGCGTTCGAGAGCGTCCGGTACAGGCTGCGGAACGGCCGCGAGTAACGCCCGGACAGCGAGCCGATGGCGTTGTAGACGATGACGCCGCCCTCGGACATCCGCGCCCGCGTCGCCCGCAGGAACTCCTCCGTGGTGAGCGGGAGCGGCACGCGGTCGTCGTCGAACGCGTCGACGATCACGATGTCGTAGACGCCCCCCGGGGCCTCGAGGAAGCGCCGTCCGTCGTCGACCACGACGCGGATCCGTGGATCGTCGGGCAGCGCGAAGAAGCGCCGCGCGATGCCCACGACCTCGGCGTCGACCTCGACCGCGTCGATGCGCATATCCGGGTAGTCGCGCCACATGCGCTTGACGACCGTCCCGCCGCCCAGGCCGATCGCCAGCGTGCGATTCGCCTCGGGCGCGAGGGCGATGGCGATGTGGAAGTAGCTCGGATACTCGAAGTCGGTCGAGAACGGGTCGTCGAGGTACATCGACGACTGCCGGTTGTGTTCGAACCGAAGGTATCGGCGCGCGCCGATGTCCCCGACGGTGACCGTGTGGTACGGGGTCGTCACCTCGTAGACGACGACCTCGGTGGGCGCGTCCGCGCCGGCCAGCCCGTCGAGGATGTCTCCTGGAAGCGTCATGCCGCGATGATACGCGTGCGTGGAACCCGTGCGCTCCTGATCCGCGCGCGAGAGCACTCTCGCGGGTACGAACCTGTCGCACCATCAGGTCGGCAAGGGGCACCAGCGGGCGACATCATAGTGTGGGCGGACATCCCCGTGACCGACATGGCGCGCGCCACGAAAGTGCCGACACGTGACGAAGGGAACGCCCATGACCACAGCCGAAGTCCTCGAGCGCCTGCGCACCTCGCGCGCCGTCTTCGACGACAAGCTGGCGAAAGTGCCGCGCGAGTCGCTGAGCGCGCCGATCCCCGGCTCGGCGCACACCGTGAAGGAGATCGTGGCCCACGCCTCCGCGTACGACGAGCTTGTCGTAGAGCGCCTCGTCGCGTCCCGGCACGGGGCGACCACGGCGCTGGACCGCGACCGCACCGGCTGGGAGGCGTTCAACGAGCGCATCTGGCGCGAGTCGGCCGACCGGAAGGCCAAGACCGTCCTGCAGCGCGCGGATGAGATCTTCGAAGCCCTGATGCACGAGGTCGGCGCGCTGTCAGACGGTGAGATCCAGTCTGCGATCGGCGCGACAGCGGCCCTAGACCGCGCCTGGCTCGAAGGGCGCGCGCCGTGGCAGCTCATCGCGATCGACTGCTACGACCACTACCCGGCGCACTACGCGGAGTTGGACGCCGCTGCCTGTCAGGCGTGAGCGACGCCGCATGATTGCCCGTCGACGAGTGACGCGATCGAGCATCGTCGAGCATCGTCAACCGGCGGAGGTCGCGCATCACGCCGCGTGGTGGACTATGCTCGTATCCGACGGCGCGCGACGTACCGGCGCGCGGGCTCACTCGCGAAGGAGCGTGGACGAGATGCGCTGGGTATTCGTCGGGTTCCTGTTCATCCACGGCCTTATCCATGCCGCTTGGCTGTCGCCCGCCCCGCCTGAATCGGGCGGCCCGGCGTGGCCGTTCGACATCCGTACGTCCAAGCTGCTGTCGGCGCTCGGCGTCTCGCCCATGGCGATCCGTGCGGTCGGCACCGCGCTCGTCGCAGTGGTGTTGGCCGGGTTCGCCGCCGCAGCACTCGGGGCTGCGGGCGTTCCCGGGCTCTTTGCGGCGTGGCGGGGTCTGACCGTGGCAGCGGCGCTCGCGTCGGCCGCTCTCATGATCGTGTACTGGGACCCATGGTTCCCCGTGGGACTGGTCATCGATGCCGCGCTCATCATCACGGTGCTCGGTCGCTGGTGGCCTGCCAGCCTGGTGCACTGAGACCGGCGGCGGCTGCCGCGACAGCATCGACGGGGGATAGTGCTCACATGGAGAGGGCGCGCATACGCTTCGAGCCCGACGGGGTCGAAGCAGACGTGGCGGTGGGGATGACGGTGCACGAGGCCGCCGCGGAGGCCGGCGTGCTGCTCGAGGCGCCGTGCGGGGGGCTCGGGAGGTGCGGGTCGTGCCGCGTACGCGCTGACGGAGGCCTCGCGGCTCCCCGTGCGACCGAGAGGGAGGCGCTCTCGCCCGCCGACGTCGCCGCGGGCATCCGCCTCGCGTGTCTCGCGCGGGTCGGCGGGCCGGCGACGATCACCCGGGTGGCGGCGTCCTCGGCCCTGCGCGTCGAGACGGCGGCGGGCCCCTCGGCCGGAGCGGGCGCGCCCGTGACCGCCGCCGGGCGGACCGGCCTGGGCGTCGCGGTCGACCTGGGCACGACGAGCATCGCCGTGGCGCTTCACGACCTTGCGGCCGGCGGGTCGCTGGGCACCGCCTCCGCGCTCAACCCGCAGGTCGCCGTCGGACACGACGTGATGACGCGGGTGTCACGGGCGTTGGCGGGCGACGCCGACGCCCTCCGCCGCATGGCCTCACGCGAGATAGAGGGGCTGATCGAGGGTCTGCTCGCTGCGAAGTCGACCCAGCCGGCCGACATCATCGAGATGGTCGTCGTGGGGAACCCGACGATGGTGCATCTTCTGCTGGGCCGCGATGTGACCCCCTTGGCCGCGGCCCCCTACGACGGCGCGCTCGTCGAGCCGCTCGAAATCCCCGCCGCGGAAGCGGGGTTCGACTCGCTGACGCGCGCGCGCCTGCACGTCGGGCCGGCGGTCTCGGCGTTCGTGGGTTCCGACGTCGTCGCCGGCATGGTCGCCACGCACTTCGCCACGAGGGAGTACCCGACACTGCTGCTGGACCTGGGCACCAACGGCGAGCTGGTCCTCAGAGTGGGGGACACCACCGTGGCGACGTCGGCGGCCGCGGGTCCGGCGTTCGAAGGCATGTCCATCTCCGACGGGATGCGGGCGGAACCCGGCGCGATCGAGCGCGTGTCGCTCGAGGGCGGCGATCTGCGCGTCGAGACCGTGGCCGGCGGGCTTGCCCGCGGGCTGTGCGGCAGCGGGCTGCTGGATACCGTGGCGGTCCTGCTGGACGCCGGCGTCATCGACGCCACCGGCCTCATGTCCGCCGCGGGACCGCTGGCGGGCAGGGTCTCCGCGTCCGAGGCGGGAGTGCGCTTCGAGGTGGCCCCGGGCGTGCACCTCACCCAACAGGACGTGCGCCAGGTCCAGCTCGCGAAGGGTGCGGTGGTCGTGGCGACCGACATACTGCTGGAAGAGGCGGGAGTGGCGGCCGGCGAGATCCGCGAAGTCCTCATCGGCGGTGGCTTCGGCTCGCGCTTGCGGCCCGCCTCGCTGGTCCGGCTGGGCATCGTTGCGGCCGAGTGGGCCGGCCGGATCACCTTCTGCGGCAACACGGCGCTGGCCGGCGCCTCGGCGATGCTGCTCGACAAGGCCGCTCTGCGCGATGCGGCCCTTGTGGCGACCGGCGTTCGCACGATCCCTCTGGCCACCCGTCCCGACTTCGAGCGACGGTTCCTGGCCGCGCTCGGATTCCCGACCACCGTCCCACGATAGGAGCGAATGAGATGCTGATCCCACTGGTCCCGATCGGCGGAGCGACCCTGCTCCTTCTGCTGGTGTTCCAAACCCTGTTGGGGAAGCGCGTCATACGCCTCAAGGGCAGACTGCACATGCAGGTCCACCGGTGGCTCGCGTACTTCCTGATCGTCGGGGCTGCCGGGCACGGCCTTCTGGCCCTGCACACCTTCTTCAAGTGGCCGTTTTAGGCGGGCGAACCCTCGGACGGGGACCCCCGCGGACCCTCCGGACGGCCCTGGTTCCTGTACACTACACGTGTCGCCGACCCCCTCGCAGGGTTCATCCGCCGCACTCCGGGTCAGGCAGGTTCTCACACGACCCGGAAGGGACCGGCGAACGAGGTGTCGGCAGGTATCGGTATCGATCCCACCGCGCAGGGCAAGGTGCGCGACATCTACGATCTTGGTGACACGCTGCTTCTGGTCGCGTCCGACCGGCTGTCGGCGTTCGACGTCGTGCTTCCCGACCCGATCCCGTTCAAGGGCGAGGTGCTGACGAAGCTCTCGCTGTACTGGTTCGACCTCCTTGCCGACGTGGTCCCCAACCACCTGCTGTCGGCCGACGTCGCCGACCTGCCCGACGAGTTCCGCGCGCACGCCGACTACCTGGCGGGCCGCTCGATGCTCGTGCGCAAGGCTTCCGTGTTCCCGGTGGAGTGCATCGTGCGCGGTTATCTGGCCGGGTCGGGCTGGGCGGAGTACCGCGCCTCGGGGACCGTCTGCGGCATGTCCCTGCCGGCGGGGCTGCGGGAATCCTCGCGCCTGCCGCAGCCGATGTTCACCCCGTCGACGAAGGCGGACATCGGCAGCCACGACCAGAACGTCTCGGTGCACGACATGTTCGACATCGTCGGCGCCGAGATCGGCTCCCAGCTGCAGGAGGCATCGATCGCGCTCTACGCTGCCGCTCGCGACCATGCGGCGCCCAAGGGCATCATCATCGCGGACACCAAGTTCGAGTTCGGGCTCATCGACGGCCAGGTCACACTGGTGGACGAGGTGCTCACCCCGGACTCGTCGCGCTTCTGGCCGGCGGGTTCGTACGAGCCGGGACACGGCCAGCCGTCGTTCGACAAGCAGTACGTGCGCGACTGGCTCGAAGCGAGCGGTTGGGACAAGACGTCGCCCGCCCCCAGCCTGCCGGCCGACGTCATCGCCAAGACGTCCGAGTTCTACATCCAAGCCTACGAGCTGATCACGGGACGCACGTTCGTCCCCGAGAGGGGCTGAGTCGTCTCATGACGCGCCGCAGTGTCACCAACGAGCGCTACACGGTCGAGCAGAAGGGCAAGTCGCGCAAGAGCGCCTCATCGGCCAAGCCGAAGCGCGCGGCCGGCTCGGCGACGACCGCGCCCGCGTCGGCCAAGAAGGCGCCCAAGCGGAAGTTCTGGGGCGGCGGGTCGGGCGGTCAGTCGGCCTCACGGGTCGTGTCGACGCCGGAGATGAAGAGGATGCGCAAGTGGTGGTGGATCCTCATGGGCGCGGCGATCGTGGTCGCACTCGCGATGGTCCCCATCGCCAAGCTGAACATCACGTGGCTGAATACGGTGCTGTCCGTCGTGTACGCGGTCACCCTGGGCGGAGCGCTGTACCTGGAGTTCGGGCCGTTGCGCAAGATGCGCCTGGCGGCGATCGCCGCGGCGAAGAAGGACAAGCCCAGCGGCAAGAAGGATAAGCCGGGCGGCAAGCAGGACAAGCAGGGCGGCAAGCAGGACGCGCAGGATAGCGGAAAGGGCGACGCGCAGGAATGAGCCCCAAGGGCCCTCTCACTGTTGAGATGGGGCGCGCCATGCAGGCGCGCGCGCGGCGCTACATGCTGCTCGAGCGCGCCGGCGTCATCGCAGCCGGCGTCGCAATCCCGCTCTTCTTCATCAGCTACCTCGAGCTGCGGCGGATCGACGTGGCGGTGCTGGCGGGCGCGGAACGCACGATCCCGTACCTCGCCTACTCCTCCATCGCGCTGTTCGTGGGCGGGTTCGTGCTGATCAAGGTCGCGCGGCACGCGATCGCGACCATCAGCCGCGCGCTCGCCGCCGAGCAGCAGCGGCGCTCCCTGGAGTCCCTGGAAGGCGTATCCGAGAACGATCCGGCCTGAGAGCCGGCAAGTAGGCGACGACTGGGAGGGTACGATGGCGCGCTACGAGATCTTCGTGACGTACAAGAAGGGCATCTTCGACCCGCCTGGCGCCACGGCCGAGAGGGCCCTGGCCAACCTCGGCTACGACGAGATCGAGTCGGTCAAGATCGGCAAGTACATCCAGCTCGAGGTCGCCGATGGGCCCGACGCGCTGGGTCGCGTGCGGGAGATGTGCGACAAGCTGCTGGCGAACCCCGTTATCGAGGAGTACCGGATCCAGGCCGACGAGAAGGACTGGTGAGGCGAGCCGTGAAGTTCGGAGTCGTCATCTTCCCCGGTTCGAACTGCGAGCAGGACGTCATCCACGCCACTCGCCTGCTGGGCTATCAGTCCGAATACATCTGGCACGGCGACACGGACCTGCGCGGCTTCGACGCCATCGTCTTGCCCGGCGGGTTCAGTTACGGCGACTACATCCGCACCGGAGCGGTCGCCCGGTTCAGCCCGGTCATGGCCGAGGTCGCGCGGTTCGCCGAGAAGGGCGGGCCGGTCCTGGGAGTCTGCAACGGCTTCCAGATCCTCACCGAAGCGCACATGCTGCCCGGCGCTCTGCTGCGCAACCGGGGCCTCAAGTTCATCTGCGAGACGGTGCCGCTCAGGGTCGAACGCAGCGCTTGCCAGTGGGTCGACCTCGCCGAGGGCGCCGTCGTCAACATCCCGATCAACCACAACGAGGGCAACTACATCTGCGATGCGGAGACGCTGGCGCGGATGGAGGACAAGGGCCAGATCGTCCTGCGTTACTGCGAACCGGACGGGACGCGCGCGCCCGGGGGGTCGGCGCCCAACGGCGCCTTTGACGACATCGCCGGTGTCTGCAATGAGCGCGGCAACGTCTTTGGGCTCATGCCACATCCCGAGCGCGTGTGCGACGCGGACGCGAACGGTACCGACGGCAGGCCCTTCTTCACCTCCATCGCGGCTCTGCTCGCCGGGCTGGCCGGCTAGTGCACGGGGATCTCACCCTGAACGGCCCGCTGTACTATGCACTCGTGTTGTTCGCTTATGCATCCTGGGGCATGTCGCTGTATGTCGCCGTCGACGCGGCGCGCCGCCACGCGGTCGGCTTCGCCTCCATCCCCGAGAGCCGTTGGCTCTACATCGTCACCCAGGGCGCGTACTTCGTCGGGTTCGGGGTCACCAACCTGCTCCCCGCCGTGGCGTGGCTCAACCAGGCCGTCGCCTACGCGCTGCCGGTCGCGCTCGTCATGCAGGTCGCCTACCTGCTGCGCGTCGTCTTTCCCCGCCCGAAGGAGTGACACCACCCACCATGTATTCAGGCGCTTTCATTGAGGCTCGCGACGGCTCTGCCGGCCAGTGGGCTCGGCTACAATGCGGTTACGACCACCCCGGCTCACCGAGGAGCGATTTCGCATGATCCAGGACCTCGCACCCGAACTCGCGCCGAAGCTCGCCGTGGACCTGGGGCTCAACCTCGAGGAATACGGCAAGGTCGTCGCGATCCTGGGCCGCACGCCCTCGCTCACCGAGCTGTACATGTACTCGCTCATGTGGAGCGAACACTGCAGCTACAAACACTCGCGCAAGGCGCTGAGGATGTTCCCGACGGAGGGGCCCTACGTCCTCCAAGGGCCGGGCGAGAACGCGGGCGTCATCTCGGTGGGCGACGGCTGGGCGATCGCCTTCAAGATGGAGTCGCACAACCACCCGAGCGCCATCGAGCCGTACCAGGGCGCGGCGACCGGAGTGGGCGGCATCATCCGCGACATCTTCACCATGGGCGCGCGCCCCATCGCCAGCCTCGATTCCCTGCGGTTCGGCTCTCTCGACAAGCCGCGCCAGCGCTACCTGTTCGAGGGTGCGGTGGCCGGCATCGGGGGCTACGGCAACTGCCTCGGCGTGCCGACCGTGGGCGGCGAGGTGTACTTCGAGGACGCCTACGAAGGCAACTGCCTCATCAACGCCATGTCCATCGGCCTCATGCGTGAGGAGAACCTGACGCTCGCGGTCGCCGCGGGCCCGGGCAACGTCGTCCTGCTCATCGGCTCCACGACAGGGCGCGACGGCATCGGTGGCGCCTCCACGCTGGCCAGCCAGGAGTTCGACGAGAAGGCCGAGGACAAGCGCCCCAGCGTCCAGGTGGGCGACCCGTTCGAGGAGAAGCTGCTCATCGAGGCGTGCCTCGAGCTGCTGCAGGCGGGCCTGTTGGTCGGCCTCGGCGACCTCGGGGCCGCGGGGCTCACGTCCAGCGCGTCGGAGATGGCGTCACGCGGTGGCGTCGGCCTCGACATCGAGGTGACCAAGATCCCCGCCCGCGAACAGGACATGAAGCCTCACGAGTTCATGGTCTCGGAGAGCCAGGAGCGCATGCTGGCCGTCGTGGAACCCGAGAAGCTCGAAGCCGCTCAGGCCGTGTGCACGAAGTGGGGCCTGCGCTCCACCGTCATCGGTGCGGTCACCGACACGGGTCGCTTCATCGTGCGCGAGCGCGGGGAGGTGGTGGCCGACATGCCGGCCGCGACCCTCGCGCACGACGCCCCCATGTACGACCCGGCCATGACGCGGCCGGACTACCTGGACGCCCTGCAGACGTTCGACCCGGACTCCCTGCCCCACCCGACCGCGCCGGCCGAGCTGGGCGACGTGCTGGACCGGCTTCTGGCGAGTCCCAACGTGTGCTCGCGCCAGTGGATATACCGTCAGTACGACCACCAGGTCATGCTCGACACGCTGGTCCTGCCGGGCAGCGATGCGGCGGTCCTGCGCATCAAGGGGACGCCGCGCGCGATCGCCGTGTCTTCCGACTGCAACGGACGCTACTGCTACCTCGACCCGTACGTGGGCGCCCAGATCGCGTTCGCCGAAGCGGCGCGCAACGTGGCCTGCGCCGGCGGGCGGCCCGCGGCCATCACCGACTGCCTCAACTTCGGCAACCCGGAGAAGCCCGAGGTGTTCTGGACCTTCCACGAATCGGTGCGCGGGCTGTCCGACGCATGCAAGGCGTTCGGCGTGCCGGTCATCTCCGGCAATGTGAGCTTCTACAACGAGTCGTTCGGCAAGGCCATCTACCCCACGCCGGTCGTGGGCCTCGTGGGTGTGCTGGAAGACGCCACGAAGCGCGTGACGATGGCGTTCAAGGACGCGGGTGACGTGATCGTCCTGCTGGGAGAGACCGCGGCCGAGCTCGGCGGGTCAGAGTACCTCAAGGTCGTGCACGACATGGTCGCCGGTCCTCCGCCGGCGCTGGACCTCGCGGCCGAGAAGGCCGTCCACGCTGCCTTGCTCGACGCCATCGAGGCCGGCCTCGTGAAGAGTGCGCACGACTGCTCGGAAGGCGGCGTGGCCGTGACATTGGCGGAGTCGTGCATCGTCGGCGGCTTGGGCGCGACCCTCGCGCTGGACGACGACCTGCCTGCGGTCGACTCACTGTTCTCCGAGACGCAGGGGCGGATCGTCGTGACGTGCGGCGAGGCCGACGCCGAGGCCCTGATCGGCGTGTTCTCCGGGTACGAGGTCCCGTGGAGCGTGCTGGGCGAGGTGGGCGGTGAGCGGCTGGTCGTGGAGGACAAGCTCGACGTCTCGGTCGACGTTCTGCGCGCCGCGTGGGGACCGACCCTGGAGCGGCTCGTGCACGGCGAGACCATTCAGTCCGAGGAACTGCGCGAAGGATAGGAGGGCCCGGGTGGAGCTGCTGACCGCGCTCGGGCTGGCCATCCCGGCCGGCCTCAACGCCTACATCCCCCTGCTCGCCGTGGCGGTGGCCGAACGCGCCGGATGGCTGGAGCTGAAAGAGCCCTACGCACTCCTCGGCGAATGGTGGGTCATCGCGCTCATCGCGGCCCTGCTCGTCATCGAGATCGTGGCCGACAAGATCCCCGCGGTCGACCACGTGAACGATGTCCTTCAGACGGTCATGCGCCCCGCGGCCGGAGGCCTGCTGTTCGTGGCCGCTTCGCCGGCGAACCTCCAGTCGCATCCGGCCCTGCTGATCGTCGCGGGCGTCCTCGTCGCGGGCACCGTGCACGCCGCGAAGGCGACGACGCGTCCGGTCGTGAACGCCACGACCGGGGGTCTGGGCGCCCCCGTCGTGAGCGTGGTTGAGGACGTGTTCGCTGTCGTCGCCACGGTCATCGCGCTCCTCGCCCCGTACCTCGTCGCGCTGACCGTCGCCGGAGCGGGGTTCCTGTTCTGGCGGCTGTGGAAGCGGCGACGGGCCGCGACGGCCGACGCGGCGCGCGTCTGACGGAGCCGGACGGGGTCCCGCGCATGCTATCATCGTGTCTCCCAGACGGGCTCTCCCCGGAAGGTCAAGCCGTCAGCGACAACATGGAATCCTGGATCCTCTCGGATGCCCCCGACCATCCCGAGGAAGCGTGCGGCGTCTTCGGCGTCTACGCTCCCGGCGAGCAGGTCGCCCGGCTCATCTACTTCGGACTGCATGCTCTCCAGCATCGCGGTCAGGAGTCCGCGGGCATCGCGGTGGCCGACGGTCACACAATGACCCTGCGCAAGGAGCTCGGGCTGGTCCCGCAGGTGTTCAAGGAATCCGATCTCGCCACGCTCGACGGCCACGTCGGTATCGGGCACACGCGCTACTCGACGACCGGCTCGTCGTCGTCGTGGGAGAACGCCCAGCCGATGCTCTCGTCCGTCGGTCCCAACACCATCGCGCTGGCGCACAACGGCAACCTCGTCAACACGGTCGTTCTCCGCGATCAGCTCAAGGACCGCGGGATCAAGTTCCGCTCGACCACGGACTCCGAGGTGCTCGCCACGCTCGTGAACGCGTTCACGCCTCAGCACGACTCCATCCGGGGCGGCATCCGCGACGCGATGGCGCTCATCGAGGGCGCGTACTCGGTCGTGATGATGACCGAGGAGGCGCTGTACGCGTTTCGCGACCCCTACGGGGTCCGGCCGCTGGCGCTGGGTCGGTTGGGGGAGGGCTGGGTCGTCTCCTCCGAGACGTGCGGGCTCGATATCGTGGGCGCCGAGTACGTGCGCGACATCGGCCCCGGCGAGCTGATCAAGGTGTCCGACAAGGGCCTCGAATCGGAGCAGGCCGTTCCGGCGCGCAAGCCGTCCCTGTGCATCTTCGAGTTCGTGTACTTCGCCCGTCCGGACTCCGTGCTGAACGATTGCTCGCTGTACGAGGCGCGACAGAGGATGGGTGGCTTCATCGCTCGCTCGGCGCCGGTCGAGGCGGACATGGTGATGGGGGTCCCCGACTCCGGCACGCCCGCGGCGGTGGGCTTCGCGCTGGAGTCCGGCATCCCGTTCGGCGAGGGCCTCATCAAGAACCGGTACGTGGGACGGACGTTCATCTCGCCCAGTCAGACCATCCGGCAGCAGGGCATCAAGCTCAAGCTCAACCCGCTCAAGCATGCGCTCAAGGGCAAGCGGGTCGTCGTGGTCGACGACTCCATCGTGCGCGGCAACACGTCGCGCAAGCTGGTGGCGCTCCTGCGCGAGGCGGGCGCGAGGGAAGTCCACATGCGGATCACATCGCCGCCGGTGGGCTGGCCCTGCTTCTACGGCATCGACACGGATACGCAGGAGCAGCTCATAGCCTCGTCGCGCTCGGTCGACGAGGTCCGCGACTACATCGGCGCGGACTCACTTGCGTACCTGTCGGTCGAGGACATGGTGGCGGGGGCGGGGCGGCCCCCCCCCCCC
>JANYAK010000051.1 GCA_025361335.1 Coriobacteriia bacterium | reverse complement strand
GGTTAAGAGCCGGCTGCGCTGACCATTACGCTACGGATCCGTGGTCATATGCATGTTTGAATGCGCCAAGGTATGGCATTTGAACATGCCGCTCCATCGGTGCCAGATGACACCGGTGCCGGGCGTGCCGGCTTGCGGGGTGGAGCCCTGGGGCGCAGCGAGCCCGAACTGCGCGGGGCTCGGCTGCCGCCGGCTCCGGCTCGGGGACCGTGTCGCTGCACCTGCGGTGCGCGGCGTGTCGGGTCGTGGAATCGTTCCGGGCGAGCCCGCCGGGGGGGCGGGCCGGAGCGTCTCAGGGGTCCCGAGCTTCAGCCCCGCGGGCTGAAACGGCGAAAGGCCGCCCTCGGGGTTCCCGAGGCGGCCTTCACAGACGTCTTGCGACGTCGCGGAGGGGATCACACGGGACTAGCGCTGGGCCTCCCCCTTCAGGAAGGCGCGCGCGGAGCTGCAATCGAGCCGCGGATACTGCGGGAGCGAGCCCTTGATACCGATCGAAAACTCGACCTGGCCGAACTCTCCACGCGAGTCGCTCGTGGCGGCTGGGCCGCTGACGAGCGCGAACCGACCTTGCGCCGTGAGCGCTCGGAGGTTTTCGCGATGGGGGTTCAAGGTCGGTACCCGTTCACGGGTAGCGCCGACGTAGGTTTGTTCCGCAGGCCTCTCACTTTGTCCGATCAATCGTCCTGACAACTGACGATTCTGCTGTTTGTCAGAAGGCTGTTCAGGCATTCAGTCAGTCGTGGCCCGCGACTGGCGTGACGACCGGATCGAAGAGCTGGAGCGCCAGGTCGCAGAGCGTGACCGTCGGATCGAGCAGCTTTGCGCCCACGTGGAGAAGCTGACTGCACGCGTGGCGGCGCTGGAGGACAAGGCGCGCAAGTCGTCGCGCAACTCGTCCAAGCCTCCTTCGAGCGACGGACCGCAGGTTCCGGCCCGCCCCAAGAGGCCGCCAAGCGGACGCAAGCCCGGAGGCCAGCCAGGCCACCCGCGACACGAACGGCCCATGGTACCTCCGGACGAGGTCAACAGGCGCGTGGTGCTCAAGCCCCGCTGCTGCGGCGCGTGCGGCGATCGACTGGCGGGTACCGATGCCACGCCCGATCGCCATCAGGTCTTCGAGATTCCGCAGGTCCGGCCCTTCGTCACGGAGTACGAGCGCCACGCGCTGACGTGCCCCTGCGGCGCCGTCACGCTGGCCGAGCTGCCCGAGGGCGTGCCGACCGGCTCGTTCGGCCCGAGCGTGACCGCGCTCGTCGCGTTGCTGACCGGGGTGTACCGATTGAGCAAGCGCGCGGTGCCCGAGATCCTGCGCGACCTCTTCGGGCTCTCGATGTCCGTCGGCGCCGTCATCGGCTGTCAGAAGCAGGCCAGTGAGGCGCTCGCCGTGCCCTACGCGCTCGCGCTCCAGGCCTCGTTGGACGCGCCGGTGAAGAACACCGACGAGACCGGGTGGCGCGAGGCGCGAGGTCGTGCGTGGCTCTGGGTCGTCGTCACCGCGAGCGTGACCGTCTTCATGGTCCAGCTCCGCCGCAACACCGACGCAGCCCGCTCGCTGCTCGTGAGGGCGGCCGGGGTTCTCGTCACCGATCGGCACGGTGCCTACAACTGGTGGCCGGCTCACATGCGGCAGTTCTGCTGGGCGCATCTGATCCGGGACTTCACCGCGATCTCCGAGCGGGGCGGCGACTCCGAGCGGATCGGCAACGCGCTCCTCGACGAGACCAAGCGCATGTTCGATTGGTGGCACCGAGTCCGCGACGGGACGCTCGCGCGATCGTCCTTCACCGCGTACATGCGCGACCTTCGCCGGAGGGTCGAGGACCTGCTCGAAGCGGGCGCGGGGTGCCTTCACCCCAAGACCGCGAAGACCTGCAAGAAGCTCCTTGGCAGCGTCGACTCGCTCTGGACCTTCGTTCGCGTCCTCGGCGTCGAGCCAACCAACAACGTCGCCGAACGCAGCGTTCGCCACGCCGTCCTCTGGCGACGCATGTGCCAAGGAACGCACTCGGAGCTGGGCAGCCGGTTCGTCGAGCGAATCCTGACGACCAACGCCAGCCTCCGCCAACAAGGGCGCAACGTGCTCGCGTTCCTAGGTGACGCCTGCGTCGCGAGGCTCCAAGGATCGGCGCCGCCGTCGCTGATCATGACAGCCGATCAGCAGCGCGATCTGACAGCCAGGCTCGTCGCGTAGGCGCGCGCGGCGCGGCGGGGATGCCGTGAACGGTTACCTTTCGAGACAGGCCGAAAGGAGACCCGAATGAACAAGAAGAGGACGCCGATCGTTTGGCCGAAGGAATGGGACTGCTATCGCGGCTAAAGATTGATTTCGACTGACTGATTGCTCAACCCTTCGCGGATGCTCAGCGTCGATTGCAACTCCCTGCCGATGGCGAGATGTAGGTCGCGACGAGCACGCCGGTGCATCGGTGCCCCGGAGGCCGGTGGCCACTTGGACAACTGGACGGCGTCCAAGACGATCTCGACGCCGACAGCGGCAGGCTCGCGAGCCCGCGGCGACCGCGTCCGACTGTCCGAGTGTCCGGACGGCGGTCAGCAGGCGACGGATCCTTCGCTTGCTGGATCGGCG
>JANYAK010000040.1 GCA_025361335.1 Coriobacteriia bacterium | reverse complement strand
GACGACGAGCACCGGCCGCCCGGCGTACTGCGCGGGGCGGCCGCTTCAGGTTGGCGACTACTGCTGCAGGCTGATCTCCCATTTCGGCGTGCCGAGGGTCTCGATCCGATACTGGCCGGCCTCGATCGCGACGGGCGCCGTCGTGAACTCCTGGTTCGTGGCGTGGTCGTTTCCCCACATCCAGTAGATGCCAGGCGAAGGCACGACGTGACCGAGGCCGAGCCACAGGAACGTCCCGTTGCCCCCTATGACCTTCAGCTTCATCCGCACCTGCCCCTTCGCGAGCGGGAAGAGCGGCCCCGACCACGAGCCTCCTCCCCCGGACGTCATGTACACGGTCTTCCACGTCTTCGGGCCCGGGAGGATCAGGTTGCCGTGCTGGAGCGTGAGCGCGCTTCCCAGCTTGATAGCGCCGGCGCCCGAGCCGGTCGTGGCGGGCGTGGACGGCGCCGGCGTAGCGGGGACCTTGGACGAGCCGGGGTCGGTGCCCGGCTGCGTGCCCACGCTCGTGCCCACTCCCGCGCCCGACGTCGGCGGGGCCTCCGGCGGTTCGACCGTCTCGGTCAGCACTTCGGCGACCTCGGTCACGGTCGCCTCGGTCGAGGCGCCGGTCGGCGCGCTGCCCGCGGAGCGTCCCGCCTCGTAGGCGAACCACACTCCGCCGATCAGGAGAGCGCCCGCCGCGACGCCGATCAGCGCCCATGCCCACGGCGGCATTGCGTGCCTCGCGGGCGGCGGCGCTCCGGCGGTCTCGCTGCCAGCTCGCGCGGCGTCTGTGTCATCACTCATCGCGCTCACCCCCTTGCAACGGAGTATCCACGCAGTCCGCCCCGTCGTCGAGGGCGCGGATCGGCCTTCCCGACCGTCGGACAGCGCGATCGGCCGCGCCCGCATCGGGTGCGCGGGTGGCGCAACCGGGTAAGGTAGAAGCAGCCTGGAAGGAGGCCGACAACGTATGGACATGGTCATCAAAGGTCGCCACATGGAGGTCAGCCCGGCCACTCGAGCCTATGCTGAAGAGAAGATCGGCAAGGTCTCTCGGTTGCTCAACGGCATGGTCATGGATGTCGAGGTCGAGCTGTACCAGGAGAAGAACCCTTCCATCGAGATGAGCCACGTCGCCGAGGTCACGATCCACACGAAGCACCCCGGCCCCGTCATCAGGGCGCGGGAGGCTTCCACCGACATGAGGTCGGCTATCGACATGGTCGTCGGGAAGCTCGAACGACAGGCCATGAAGGTCAAGGGCAAGCTGGATCGGAAGCACGTCGCCAAGGGGACGATGCCCGAGTTCGAAGTCGCGGAGGGCGACGACGAGCTGGAAGAAGGCGAGGGGACGCAGGAGACCGAGGGCGGGATCGTCAAGCGCAAGTCCCTCGAGCTCAAACCCATGGCGCCGGAGGAAGCGGTCCTGCAGCTGGAACTTCTGGGGCACGACTTCTTCGTGTTCACGTCGGCCGAGGACAACGTGATCAACGTGCTGTACAAGAGGCGGGACGGGGACTACGGGCTGATCGTGCCCAAGGGGGCGTGAACCGGTACATATCCTTGGTTTGCGCTCGCGCTCGGGCTTTCGAAGGGGTTCCAGAGTGAAGCCGACGCGCGCACAGCCGGACACCGCATCGCCGCTCGGCGATCGCCGAGCGGCAGGCCGCACCGACCGCCGCGAGACGGTCGACGTGGGTCTGTTGGCGCAGGCCGGGGTCGACTTGATGGGGTGTCGCACCGAGGACCAGGTGTTCGAGGTCGTGCGGCGCTACATGACCGAGGCGCTTCCCGGCCTGGTCGTGCTGGTGGACCGGTGCAGTGACGACTGCCTCCACATGGAGGTGGTCGCGGTCACAGGCTTGGACAAGTCGGTGCTGGCCCGGGCCGCCTCGCTACTCGGTTTCGAACTTGTCGGCATGCGTGCCGCCGTCACCGAGGAGCAGAATCGAGGTCGGTTCAGGGAGCGTTCCCTCGCGAAGATCCCCGGCGGATTCGACGAATTCGTCGAAGGAGAATTGGCGCCGGTGGTCGCGAAGGCCGTGCAGAAGGCCATGGGATTCCGCGATGCCTATGTCATCGGGATCACCGACGGCACTGCCAGCTTCGGCAATCTCGGTATCCTCACGCGCGAACCCGACGTCGTGTTGCCGGTCAAGGCGCTGGAGTCCTTCGTCCACGAGGTGTTCCTGACGCTGTCGAGGGTCCGCGCGGACGAGGCCCTCGCGCAGAGCGAGGAGCGCCATCGCCTGCTGTTCGAGAACATGAGCCAGGGCTTCGCGCTGCACGAGATGCTGTTCGACAGCGCGGGCACGCCATGCGACTACCGGTTCCTCGAGGTGAACCCCGCGTTCGAACGGATCACGGGCATGAAGGCCGCCGACATCATCGGCAGGACCGTGCGCGAGGTCCTGCCGAACGCGGAACCCGTGTGGATCCAGCGGTATGGCGCCGTCGTCACCACGGGCACCGCAGACCAGTTCGAGCAGTACGCCGCTGATCTGGGCAGGTACTACGAGGTCATCGCGTACTCGCCGCAGAAGAACCGGTTCGCGACGATCGTCTCCGACATCACGAAGCGCAGGGCTGCCCAGGATGACCTGGTGGCCAGCGAGGAGAAGTACCGCGCTCTCGCTGAGAGCATCGGAGACGTGGTCTGGACGCTCGACCCGGATACCCTGCGGTTCCTGTACGTGAGCCCGTCAGTGCTGCGCCAGAGGGGCTTCACGCCCGCCGAGATCATGGCAAGGCCCATGGACGCGGCCATGGCGCCCGAGGATCGCGCCTGGGTCCGCGCCTTGACCGCCGACCGGGCCGCCGACTGTCGGCTCGGGCGCATAGGTCCCGACGACTTCTTCACAGAAGAAGTCAGCCAGTTGTGCAAGGACGGGTCCGTCATTGCGACGGAGCTGGTCGCGAGTTACCACCTCGACCAACGCACCGGCCGCGTCGAGGTACACGGCGTCGCCCGCGACATCACCGAGCGCAAGGCGGCCGAGGAAGCGTTGCGCGAGTCCGAGGCCGGACTGGCGGCGGCCCAGGCCGTCTCACACGTGGGGAGCTGGGTTTGGCACATCCCGGCGAATCAACTGGAGTGGTCGGACGAGATGTATCGCATCTTCGGGATCGACAAGGACACCTTCTCGGGAGATCTCGCCCAAGTGGTCGACACCGCCATCCACCCGGACGACCGCGCGGCGGTGAACAAGGCCAACCTCGCGGTGATGCTCGACGGGCCGGCGATTCCCCTCGAGTACCGCATCGTGCACCACGACGGCACCGAGCGGTGCGTATGGGCCGAGGCCGGCGAGCTGATCCGCGACGCCGGCGGGCTTCCGGTGCGACTGTCGGGCTTCGTCCAGGACATCACGGAGCGCAAGACGGCGGAACTGGAGCTGGAGGCGTACCGCGACCGTCTCGAGCTGCTCGTGGACGAGCGCACCACCGCCTTGGCCACCACCAACGGGGAGCTTCGTGAGGCGGCGGCCGCCAAGAGCGCCTTCATAGCCAGCATGAGCCACGAGCTGCGCACGCCGCTGAACTCCATCATCGGCTTCTCGGGCATCTTGGCGCAGCGGCTCGCCGGTCCACTTACGGAGGAGCAGGCCATCCAGATCGGGATGATCAACCGCTCGGGTCGGCAGCTCCTCGCTCTCATCAACGACGTGCTCGACCTTGCGAAGGTGGAGTCGGGTCGGGCGAGAGTGGACATCGAGCCCGTCGATGCGGGGGCGGTAGCGCGCGAGGTCGTCGAGGCGGTGCGGCCGCTGTCGGCCGAGAAGGGTCTCATCCTGGCGGTGGACACGACGGAGGCGGACCTCGGCCTGCTCACCGACGTGGGCAAGCTGCGTCAGATCCTGTTCAACCTGCTCGGCAACGCCGTCAAATTCACCATGGAAGGCAGCATCGGTGTGACCGTGCGGGGCTCGGGGAACTCGGACTACACGTTCGCCATCGCGGACACCGGGCCCGGCATCCCCCCGGACGACCTGGACCTGATCTTCGAGGACTTCACGCAACTGGAGGTGCCCAATGTGGCCAAGTCCCAAGGGACGGGCCTGGGTCTGCGCATCTCGCAGGAGTTCGCGAGGCTGCTGGGAGGAACGCTCACCGTGGCGAGCGACGTGGGGGCGGGATCGACGTTCATGCTGACCCTGCCGGCCCGGCCGCGGCGTGAGGAGCCGGATGCCGAGCCGGGCGCCGAGCCGGGCGAATAGCGCTCGGTCGCATGCGCCCGAGTCCCCCGCAGCACACCGCGCGACCGCCCGTCGCTTCGCTCTGTGACGCACGTCACCGTTGACACCCCGCGCGCGACAGGCATACAGTTACCGATATTCGGGTGGTTACGCCGCCCGAATAGGGGTAACCGGCCACACCACACGTCGCAGCATCAATCGTCGCAGCGCACGAACAAGGGGTTTCGCGCACATGGAGCAGTCCATCTCTTCGGCACTCGTTCTCGAGATCGAGCAGGCTCTCTCCTGCGTCGCGGAGATCCGAGCGGCTCGTATCGTGTCCTCCGACGAGGGCCTGATCCAGGAGATCCACGTGCTGGCCGACCCGTCGAAGTCGCCCAAGCAGCTGGTGCGCGACATCGAGTCGACCATCATGGCGCAGTTCGGCATCGCCATCGACCACAAGAAGATATCCATCGCCCAGCTTGGGCGCGAGTCCATGCCCAAGGACGAGCCGGCTCCCGGCCCCGCGCGCGCTCGCATCCACTCGGTGCACACCGACGTGATGGGCGTGCGCGCCGTAGCCACCGTCCTGCTCGAGCTCGAGGGCGAGGTGTACACCGGCACTTCCGAAGGCCCCGCATCGACCACGGGGCGCGATCGATTGGTGGGTCAGGCCACCCTGAACGCGGTCGATGCCTATGCAAGCGGATCGTTCGGCTTCGCGTTAGAAGACGTCGCCATCATCACACTAGGACGCGAACGAGTAGCGGTGTCGTGCGTCATCCTCGTCACACCTCTGGGAGAACAGGCCCTTGCGGGCACGGCCCTGGTGCGGCAGAGCGAGAACGACTCCCTGGTCCGAGCCACCCTGGATGCGATCAACCGGCGACTCGGCTTCTTGACAACCGCATAACCCGAGGACCAACACCGTGACCGTTGTTGGATCGGACACTGTACGCGTAATCAGCGGAGCGGACAGCGTTCTTCCATTGCTAGCGGGATGGGAGAAGACCCTGATCGGTAAGCACCATCACACCGAGTTCTGGAGGTCTTCTCATGAAGCGCATCATCCTGGTTCTGGCGTCTCTTTCGGCTCTCGTCCTCAGCGGCGGAGCGTACTTCAAGGCTTGGTAGACCCTGCAGTCTCGGCTTGTTGGACTCATGCTTCGGGGAAACGGAGGTGCGCTGCTCATGGGAGAGCGTGACCTCCGTTTCCGTCTGTTCGCCTGGACAGTCACCATCACCGCGACCCTAGGTCTAGTCTGGTCTTGGGACACTCGGGGATATGTCGCCCAGTGGCCGCTCTTGGCGACATTGGGCGGGGCGGTCGCAGTATCAGAGATGCTGGCAATCGATCTGCCGAGTGGCGGCAGCATCTCCATCACGTATCCGCTTGGCGTGTGCACCATCGTTCTCTTTGGGGCGACTGGCGCGGCTGGACTCGCCGTTCTGTCGATGTTGCCGTCGATGTTCCCGCACCGCCGAATGACCCTGACGAAGGTCGCCTTCAACGCGGGCCAACTAGCGCTGTCCGCGTTGGTCCCCGCCTGGTTGTACTCCGGGCTCGGTGGACACGTGCTGGCACGGGAGATGAGCGCCATGAACTCGCCGGCGGTCTTGCCAGCATTGATTGCGGCGGCGACCGTCGGAATTCTTGTGAACTTCTCGCTTGGCGGTCTTGGTTACTCAATGATGCACAACTTGACCTTGAGGCAAGTATGGCGCCAGGTGTTCTCATGGTGGGTTGCCTCTCAAGTCGCGCTTGGTCTCCTCGGACTGGCGATTGCTCAAGTGATGGCGAGCGAAGGGCCCCTAGGGTTCGCCCTGTTCGTTGTACCTCTAGTAGTCGCCCGGCAAATGCACAGGCGGTATCTCTCGCTTCGCGAGGCATATGCGGACACCGTGCGTTCGCTGGTTGCCGCAATCGAAGCTAAGGACCCGTATACCAAGGGTCACTCTGTCCGCGTGGCCCGCTTCGCGGTTGCAGTTGCACATGAGATGTCGCTAAATGATTCAGTTGTTCAGCGGCTTGAGTACGCCGCACTACTCCACGACTTGGGGAAGGTTGGCATAAGCCGATCGGTGCTGTCGAAGCGAGGCGCTTTGACCGACGACGAATACGATTGGATAAAGCAGCACCCCGACATCGGCGCTCGAATACTGGAATCCGTTCCGTTTCTCGACGATGTACGACCTATCGTTCAGGCGCATCACGGACGAGTGGACGGCGGGGGGTATGGGATGGGGCTTCGCGGCGATGACATGCCGCTCGAGGCACGGATTCTCGCAGTCGCCGACAGTTTCGACGCAATGACCGCCGAGCGTCCGTATCGTACAGCCATGAGCGTACCCGATGCGGTGGGGGAACTGAGAGCAAATGGCGGCACCCAATTCGACGCGGTTGTAGTCGAAGCTCTGATTGCGGCAATTCCTAGTTCGAACATCGGAGGGTCTGGTGGACATGAGGCTCAGGACCCGGGGCTGGCCATTGCGTAGCCACACGGTCTACCTCGTGGTGTTGGCATCGGTCGCCGTGAGCGGCTTGGTTGCCTCGATGCTTACCGGCGATATCAGGACATCGAGCGCATCAGCCTTCTACTTCCTCGTTGCATTGTCGGTTCTGGGGATGTTCGACGTCTGGCTGCCGCGAGGGGACTACTTGGAAATGGGCGGAGCGATTGCTCTGGCGACTGCACTGTCCCTAGGGCCCCCTCGGGCGGCGGTAGTCATCACGGCTTCGCGGCTGCTCGTACTAGCGCTCCGTCGGCTTGACGAGCGCCCGTGGCTGGTGGTCGAGGATGTGTCTCGACGCGTCATGTTAGCGAGCCTGGCGTTCGGAACGTTCGGACTTGTCGGCGGCGAGTTGGGGCCGCGGGCAATCGTTGGTAGTGCTGGCGTGCCAAGAATCCTAGTGGTCGCTCTCGTCTACTTCGCATTGGACATGTTCGTGAAACAACTGAGTTCGAGTTTGCGGCTCGGGACTCCTTACGGGTCGCTCTTGATTGGAAACCTGCGCCTGCAGGGTTGGCTCGGTATTGCGCAGGTCTCGGCGGCAGTGCTGGCGGTTCTTACGTATCGGACAATGGGGCCCTTCGGATTGGCCATTGTCGCAGGGTTGCTGCTGGTGATGAGACAGTCCTTCTCACTGCTGATTGACGTCAAGCATGCATATCGCTCCACAGTCGAGGCGTTGGCCCGAGCCATAGAAGCTCACGATCCACAACGTCGAGGTCACGCCGAGCGAGTCGGTTGCCTAGCCGCCGAGGCAGGCAGGCTTCTCGGGTTGCATGGCCGGCAACTTGAGGCGCTTACCTATGCGGCGCTCTTTCACGATGTTGGGCGTCTCGATGTCGACGAGCCTGCTGCCGCTCGCACAGGGAGTGCGGCCGTACTAGAGAACGTGGGGTTCCTCGGGTTGGCAGTGCCTATCCTGCGAATCATCGATGCGAGGGGTGCCGTGGAGTCGTCCCAGACAGAAGGCGACCTAGTCGCCGCGTACGCAATCGCGAGCATGAGCGAGTATGACGAACGCAGAAATGGGATCCCCCTTGCCGAGCCCGACGGAGTGGCGCGTGCAATCGGTTCTCGACTCTATGCCGACACAAGACACGCAGTCGACAAGGCAATCCGGCGGGTTGAGCTGAGGGCTGAAGCAGGCCGGATGACGGATATGCGTGCGATAGCGGAGGAGTCGTGCTAGTTCTGCCGCTGATACTCGTTGTGGGTGCCGCCCTGCCTTCAGCATGCGGAGGTCACCTAGCCGGACTCCGAGAGGTGCGCCTCCGGGGCGAGCCATTCCTGCTCGCTCTGCTGATTCCACAGGCGATCCTGCCGTTCCTTCGTCTCCAGGGCGCACCCGCATCGGTCGCTTATTGGCTGTGGGTGTTCACGTTTCCTGCGCTCTTTGGACTCTGCCTATTCAACGCTTCACACAGGTCGATGCTGGTTGTCGCCGCGGGCGTGACACTCAACGGTCTCGTTATTGTGTTGAACGGAGGAATGCCTGTATCTCTTCAGGCCGCATCCTTGATCTTCGCGGGCTCGCCCACCCTAATCAGGGCAGGGGACTTCGCCCACGTCGTCATGTCTTCGACGACCCACCTGCCATGGCTCGGAGACGTACTCCCGATTGCGGGCCCCAGCATTCTTCGCGGAGTTGCGAGCCCTGGGGACATCCTCTTAGCCTGCGGCGCGTCTAGCACCCTTGCCGCTTGTGCCATGCCTCCCGCGCGTCCGGAGGCGCGCAAGACGCTTGGCGGAGACGGTCTGGATCCCGGACGGAGCTGGGATTCGGTTGCCAGGAGCAAGGTGTGTTCGATACTCTAAAAGTTGACCACCTGGAGGTCTTTCGATCACCGAAAAGTTGACCACCCCACCGACGCCTGTACCGTCGAGGTGATCCCGGAACCGGGACGCTGTCGACAGGGGCAGGAGGAAGGCAGTGCTCGGGATGGTCGACGTCGA
>JANYAK010000015.1 GCA_025361335.1 Coriobacteriia bacterium | reverse complement strand
GATTGCCTGCTTCTCAGTCATCGAAAGCGGCATCCTCTTGGCCCTTCGCCGGTCGATCCGGCGAGGGCCGGTTCGAGTACCTTCCTTTCTGAGGCATCGAATCGGTTTCGAGTACATTCTTTATGAGGCAACGCGCGTTCTCGCGCGCGGGCTCGTCCCCGGTTACAATCGCGGCAGGCGGGGCCGTACCCCGCAGGCGAACGAGGGGACGAGCGCCATGCAGAGAGCGGGACATTGCAGCGGGTGTGGGGCGAACGTGTACCTCACTGAGGACGGCGCGTGCGTGAACGGCCACGGCCCCGAGTGCATCAGCAACGCCTACGACGTGTCCGGCACCCCTGTGGCGCCGCCCGCGCCCGGCGCGACCCCCGCTTATCCGCCGGCTGCGGCGGCTCCCAAGAAGAAGCGCACGGGTCTCATCATCGCGATCGTGATCGTTGCGCTCCTGCTGCTGTGCGGATGCGGAGTCGCAGGGATCCTCGTGCTCAACGCCGGCTCATCCAAGTCGTCGAGCTCGGGAGCGCCGGCGAAGGCCGACCCGAACAAGGTGAAG
Source organism: Coriobacteriia bacterium (assembly GCA_025361335.1). Lineage (GTDB taxonomy): Bacteria > Actinomycetota > Coriobacteriia > Anaerosomatales > PALSA-660 > JANYAK01. Next base: position 15,010 of record JANYAK010000015.1, on the reverse strand, counting down.
GTGGAGACGGCGCTGACTCTTGTGAAGAGCTTCGCCAAGGGCGATGCGGCGATGATGATGAGCGTCATGCCGGCCGAGACCGTCGCCGCCGTGGACAGCACGGTGTTCGGCGCCATCGTCAAGTCGGCTTCCGAGTCCGCCGCCGTTCTCGGCAAGGAGACGTGGAAGGGCTCGTCGGTCACGATCGCGACCTCGACCAACAAGGGCAAGGGCAGCATCGGGCTCAAGATATCCGCTTCCGATCCGAACGTGATCGAATCGCACGTCGTCCGTCCTGACAAGTCCGTGAGCGATTCGACGTTCACGCTGGTCTCCGAGAGCGGACAGTGGAAGGTCAAGTCCATGACGAGCGACGGGACCGTGATCGTGTTCGACGCAGCGACCCTCAAAGGGGCGGCCGGCAACTAGGGACGACCCGGGGAAGGGGCGGAGCGGATGGCGCGAGCCGGATACTGCGGCGCCTGCGCGGCCAACGTCTATCTGGACGCCGGCGGCGCGTGCGTGAACGGCCACGGCCCCGAGCGCATCACCAACGCGTATGAGGTACCGGGCGCTCGCGCACCCGAGCCCCCACCGGTTCCGGTCGCCTACGCGCCTTCGTCTGCACCAGCGTACGCGCCGGCGGCTCCGGCTCCGAAGAAGAAGCGCGGGGGGCTCATCATCGCTCTCGTCCTCATCGCGCTGCTCCTGATGTGCGGCTGCGGCGTGGCGGGGATCGTCCTGTACACCCGCGGATCCGCCGTCAGAGTCCCGCAGGTCGTCCTGCCCGAGAACACCGCGGCGAGGCCGCGGCTGCAGGCAGGGCTCACGTTCCTTCGCGCGCAGGCCACCGGCGACATCAAGGCGTTCAAGAGCGTCATGCCCTCGGTGACCGTGAAGGGCGTTCCCGAGCTCGCATGGGCGCAGATGCTCTCCCTGAACGCGGCGTCGCCGACGACCTTCTCCGCGCCGAAGTGGACCGGCGACTCGAAGGTGGCCGTCGACTACGCGGGGGACGGGTCGAAGGGCGCTTTGACCCTCGAGATCGCGCAGGGGGCCAAGCTCCGGGCGGTCCTCGCACCCGAAGCCAGCGAGAGCGAGGATGCCACCATCACCCTGAGCCAGGAGCCCGACGGGTGGAAGGTGCTGAGCCTCGAGACGCCGACGGGGATCACCACCTACGACGTGGCGACCATCACCGCCCTGGGCAAATAGCGCCGGTCAGCCCGGCTAGCCGCCGAGCAAGCTGACCGTGACATCGTGGGTGCGCCCGTCCGAGCCGATGAGGATCCGGCCGCCCTGGGAGGGTTCGCCGTCGCAGTCGATGCGCGCGACTCCGCCGTTGACGCCTCTCGGGTTCTCGACCGTCACGCGATAGAGCGTGGACGAGAACCGCACCTCCGCCTCGAAGGACGCCCAGGACTTCGGTATGCACGGGTCGATGACCAGATAGCGGCGCCCGTCCTCGGAGACCGTCCGTATGCCGAGGATCTCGCGGGTGGCCACTGTGTGGAACCACGACGCCGAGCCTGTGTACCAGGTCCAGCCCCCTCGGCCGAGGTGCGACGGGGCGGTGTAGACGTCCGCCGCGACGACGTACGGCTCGACCCGGTACGTCTCCGCGGCCTCCCGCGTCAGCGCGTGGTTGAGGGGATTGATGAGGTCGAGGAGCGCGAGCGCCTCGTCCCCGTCACCCTGAAGGGCGTAGGCCATCACGACCCACAGCGCGGCGTGCGTGTACTGGCCACCGTTCTCCCGAACTCCCGGCACGTATCCCTTGATGTAGCCGGGATCGTGCTCCATGTGGTCGAACGGCGGGGCGAGCAGGGCGACAAGCCCGTTCTCCCAGCTGACGAGCTTCTCCTCGACCGCCTCGAGCGCCCTGCGTGACCGGGATGGGTCCGCCACGCCCGATATCGTCGCCCACGCCTGAGCGATGGCGTCGATGCGGCATTCCTGAGCGTCCCGCGTGCCCAACGGCGTTCCATCGTCGAAGTAGGCGCGGCGATACCAGGCGCCGTCCCACCCTTCCTTCTCGGCGGCGGCCGCGAAGGTGTCCGAAAGCCCTCGATACTGTGCCGCGCGATCGGGATCGCCCTTGAGTTCCACGAGCGGAGCGAACCGCTTGAGCGTGAGCGCCAGGAACCAGGCGAGCCAGACGCTTTCGCCGCGCCCCTCGACGCCCACGCGGTTCATGCCGTCGTTCCAGTCGCCGCCCCCGATCAGGGGCAGCCCGTGGACGCCGCACCCCCGGCTCGCCTCGAGCGCCGCCACGCAGTGCTCATATACCGTCGCCGCACGGGCGGAGCCGGGGACGAGATAGGCGTCCTCGTGACCCGGCTCGAGCGCGGGGCCCGCTATGAAGGGGGTGGACACGTCCAGGACGGACATGTCCCCGGTCGCCGAGATGTACTCGGCCACGACGAACGGGAGCCAATCGCGGTCATCCGTGAATCGCGTGCGCACGCCTCTGCCGGAATGCGGCTGCCACCAGTGGAGCACGTCACCCGCTTCGAACTGGTGACTCGCCGCCTCGACGATCTGGTCCCGGACGAGGTCGGGCCTGGCGATCATGAGGGCGAGGACATCCTGGAGCTGGTCCCTGAAGCCGTAGGCCCCAGATGACTGGTACAGGGCGGTCCGGCCCCAGATGCGGCATGCGAGCGTCTGGTACAGCGCCAGCCCGTTGACCATGGCGTCGAGCGCGGCGTCGGGGGTCTTGACGCGGACCGTGCCGAGGATCGACTCCCAATGCTCGCGCGTGGCCGCCAGCGCGGCGTCGGCGGCTTCGGGGGCGCGATGGGTCGCGACGACGCGCCGCGCCTCCTCGAGGGTGTCGCACTGGCCGAGGAAGAACCGGATCTCGACGGTCTGTCCGGGCTCCAGAAGCAGGGAGGTCATGATCGCCCCGCAGTTATCGTGGAACCGCCCCGTGGTGTGACCGAGGTCCTTCCGGGTCATGGCGGCAGGGCTCGCCGGGCTGCCGTTGCGGCCGAGGAACTCGGTCCGGCTCGCCGTGTAGCCGCACGGAGGGCGATCGCACGCAAGGAAGGCGATACGCCCCGGGAAGTCCATGTTGAACCAGCTGTGGGCGGTCAGCATGCCCGCCTCGGTGTCGTACCGGGTCACCACGCGCTGGTTCGCACGGCTGCGCGAGTCCCCCAGCACCCACTCGACGAACTGCGTGACCGACAGGCGACGGGCCTCGTCCGACACGCTGGTGAGCCGCAGGCGCGCCACCCGCACCGGGTCGTCCGGAGCGATGAACCAGGTCAGCTCGTGAGCGACCCCGTTGCACGTGTGCTCGAACTTCGAGTAGCCGTGACCGTGCCGCACGACATACGGAGCGTCGTCGTGGACCGGCAGAGGCGTCGGGCTCCACACCTCGCCCGTGTCCTCATCCCGTATGTAGAGCATCTCGCCGGTGCCGTCCGAGACCGGGTCGTTGTTCCACGTGGTCAGCCGGTTCTCGTGGCTGTTGAGCGCCCAGGTACAGCCGATGCCGGCCTCGGACACCATGGTGCCGAACTCGGGACCCGCGATCACGTTGATCCACGGGGCGGGGGTCGTCTCGCCGTTCTCCAAGACGATGACGTACTCGCCCGTCACGGGATCGAGCCCGCCGTAGCCGTTGTCGAACTCCAGGGTCGGACGCTCGAACGCGGGCTGGGGGTGCGGCACCGCAGCATGCTTGGGCACGAGCTGGTCGGGCGGCTCGGGTCGCAGTCCGCGCTGGTTCAACTGGAGGAAGATGGGCCCTCGCGCCGCCTCCACCGTCGCGCGCGCGACGCTCTCGAGGAGGTTGAGCGTGTCGGGCGCGATCTGGTCCGCGCGGCGGATGAAGACGCCGCCGGGCTTGTCCATCATCTGGAGGGCATGGCCGGTCCGCACAAGGAGGTGGAGCCGGTCGTCCAGCTCTGAGTGGTACGCGGACGGCTTCGTGTTGAGAATGACCAGGTCGCAGCGGAAGCCCTTGTGGCGCCAGTACTGGTGGGCCAGCAGCGTCTGGCGCACGATGGCCGTGTCCTCGCCACGCTCGATCTTGACCAGCAGGATGGGGTGGTCGCCCGAGATGCCGAGCCCCCACAGGCCCGACATCTGGAGCGTGTTCTCCCGGGGGGTCTTGAGCTTGAGGCGGGAGTAGGGGTCGGTCAGCAGCAGGCGCGAAGCGAGGCGCTGGTAGACGACCGCCTCGTCGGGAGTGATGCCCAAGTCGCGCAGTTCGACCTGACTCGTCGACCATGCGAGGTCGATGGCCCGTTGCGCGCCACGAAGCTCGCGGTAGCGCTCCGCAAGGACCAGCGCCTGGTCGCGTGTGGTAGCGACGCCGGTCGTGAAGGCGAAGCGAGCGCTCTCTCCGGGGCCGATCGTCACGCGCCTGCGCAGCGAGCACACCGGATCGAGGACCGGACCGACGGTTCCGGACAGCGGGATCCCGTCGAAGACGCTGCGGGCGTTCCAGATGCCGCGCAGGCGTCCCAGGAACCGCTCGCGGTCGGTCTCCCACTCGACCGCGCCAGGGTGCCCCTCGTCGCAGGCCAAGGTGTGCAGCCCCCAGACCCTGACCTCGTCGGAAGATCGCGGCCGCCGGCTGAACAGGAGGGTCTGAAGCTCGGGCACGGCCTCGGTCTCGACGAACAGGTTCGAGAACGTCCGATGCGCCTGATCGGCGCCCTGCTCGGTGAGGGCGACCTCGAAGTAGCTGGTGAACTCGAGCGTCCGCCATGTCAGCCCATGGTTGGTCACGGCGGTCCGGCGGACCTCGATGTCGTCCTCGGGCGAGACGACCATCTCCGTGTACGTCTCGATGTCGCCGTCGCGGCGGCGGAACTCGGCCCGGTCGGCCGACATGATGCAGTGGTAGTCGTCGTACGGCGTCGCGGTGGGCTGGAACATCGTGGACCACACGGCGCCCGTGTCGGTGTCCCGGATGAAGCAGAACTGGCCCCAGCAGTCCCGGGTGATGTCCTCCCGGTAGCGGCTGATCGCCATGTCGGCGAACCGGCTGTAGCCGCCCCCGGCGTTGGTGACCATGACCGAGTAACGCCCGTTCGACAGGAAATGGGTGGCGGGCGTGGGCGTGTCCGCCAGCGGATAGCTGCGGGTGACCGCGGGCGGCAGCTCCCGCTGGGACCTGACGAACTCGACCTCCTCGACGTGGGGCTGGGCGGTCTTGATGTGGCGCGGGACGCGCTCTTGGAGCAGCAGCTCGGCCGTCTCGACGATGGGCTCGGCATGGAAGCGGTCGCGCATGGCCCCGCCGGTCAGCTCGTTGCCCAGCGAGACGAAGCCCATCCCCTGGTGGTGGGCCATGTACGTGCGCACGACCGCGCGGCGCTGACCGGCCGGGACGCGGCCCGGCGTGTAGTCCAGCGACTCGTAGTAGCCGTAGGGGCCCTCGGCGCCTTCGGCGGTGAGGCGCCGCAAGTTGGCGAGGGCCGCCGCCCGGTCGACTTCGAGCGCGAGCAGCGTCGCGTAGGGGGCGACCACCACGTCGTCGGACAGGCCGCGCTTGAGCCCGAGCCCCGGCACGCCGAACGCCTGATACTGGTAGGTCAGCTCCACGTCCTTGGCCGCGAAGGCGGATTCCGATACTCCCCAAGGCACCTGGCGCTCGGCGCCGTACTGTATCTGCCGGCGCACGACCGCCTCGTTCGTGCCCTGGAGGACCGTCCCGGGATACGTCCTCATCACCAGCTGGGGCATCAGGTACTCGAACATGGAGGCCGACCAAGACACCAGAGCGAATCCCCCGGCCGTGCGAGTGAACTGTCGACCCAGGCGGAACCAGTGCTCCTGCGGGACCTCGCCCTTCGCGATCGCGAGGTACGAGGCCAGCCGGCACTCCGACGCCAACAGGTCGTAGTACGAGTCGTCGAGACGGCCCTGCTCCGTGTTGAAGCCGATGGAGAACAACTCGCGGCCGCGGTCGTACAACAGCGAGAAGTCGGTGTGCTCCCAGATGCTCGTGGCCATGTCCATGTTCAGGCGGAGCATCCCGAGAAGGTCGGCGCACGCCGAGCGCCCGGCCTCGATCCCGTCCCCGAGGCCGGCGGCCCATATGGACACCGCGGCCCGTTCGTCGCCGTCCGTCCCCACGGGGTCGGCCGCCAGGTCGTGGAGCGCCGCCACGGCGTCCACGAGACCTTCCGCAAGCCCTACGAGGCTCGGAACATGCGAGAGGAGAGGCGCCAGTTCGTACGCGCGCGCCCAGCCGGCGACCGCGTGCGGGGGCGCTCCCACCGTTCGCGCCCACGGCGTGAGGGCGTCGACGGCGGCCCGATGGGCGCCGAGCCCGGCGACAGCGGAGAGCACGCCCTTGATGGGGGCCGAGGCGTCGGCCTCGAGGATCCGTGTCGCCCGCGTCTCGAGCGACACCCCAGCCCGCCACAGGTCATCGAGCAGCGAGTGCCACGCGGCGACGGTCTTCGGCGTCTCGGCGAGCGTGAGCCTGCGCAGTAGCTCCTCGACGCCGCGCCGCAGTGCGTCCAACTCATCTCGCTGGGCGTCCGCCGCCTTGTGCGGGACGAGGTCCTCCAGCGCGAGATGGAGTGAGTCGGCCATGCTGGCGAGCGCCTGTGGACCGATCACGGGGCCCTCCGAGACGGCCACCAGACCGATGCGCAGGGCGAGGAGATGCCCCGCCAGGTTCCCCGAATCGACGGTGGAGACATACTGGGGCCTCAGCGGCTCCATCGTGCGCGTGTCGTACCAGTTGTAGAAGTGCCCATGGAATCGCTGAAGGCCCACCATCGTCCCGAGGGTCCGGGATACCCTCTCCACGAGTTCGTCGGTGGGCAGGTAGCCAAGGTCGTGGGCGGTGAGGTTGGCGATGAGCTGGAGCCCCATGTTGGTCGGCGAAGTACGGTGTGCGATCTCGCCCTTGGGCTCCTCCTGGTAGTTGTCCGGCGCCAACCAGTGATCCTCGGCGGTCACGAACGTCTCGAAGAACCGCCACGTCTTCCGGGCGACGCGACGCATGAACCGCACGTCCTCGGCCGACGGCGACACGACGCGACGATGCGCGGGGAGGCTGATGTAGAACGCCAACAGTGGCGAGGCCGCCCATGCGAGGGCGGCTGGCGCGATCCACAGTCGCGACGAGGGCACAAGAGCCACGGGGACCGCGACAGCGAGAAGCGCCAGAAGGGCGGCGGGCGCCATCGCCCGTGCGAACGAGCGAAGGTCCGAGCCCGACAGGCGCTCGGCCTCGGCGGCGGTGGTCCATTCCAGCAGGTGCCGTTTGCTCACGTACGACCGCCACAGCGCCCGCATGGTCGCATCGGAGAGCAGCAGTGCCTGGTGCGGCAGGAAGGCGAGCCCGACGAACGAGCGCACCAGGTCGTCGCGCAGCTCGGAGACCACCGGCCGGACCGCGCCGCGGAAGCCCACGCCTCGGGGGAACAGGACGAGCGAGTCCACCGCGTGGAGCAGCGCCTCGAACACCAGCATCAGCGTGAGCGTGGCGGCCCACCACCAGCCGATCCCCGGGATGAGCAGCCAGCCCGCGACCCCGAGCAGCATGAGCGAAAGGGGCGATAGGCTGCGGCGCAGGTTGTCGATGATCTTCCAGCGGTGCAGGGAGCTCAACGGGTTCCGATAGCGGGTCCCGCCGGCGCCGGGCGCATAGGCTCCCAACCACGGGAGCAGCTGCCAGTCCCCCCGTGTCCACCTGTGCACGCGCGCGCACTGGGCCAAGTAAGAACCCGGGAAGTCGTCGAGCACCTCGACGTCAGAGGCCAGCCCGGTGCGCAGGAAGCATCCTTCGATCAGGTCGTGGGAGACAAGCCGGTTGTCCGGGAAGCGGTCCTCGAGAGCGGTCAGGAACACATCGACCTCGAAGATGCCCTTGCCGGTGAAGGAGCCCTCGCCGAAGACGTCCTGATATGTGTCCGAAGATGCACCGGCATATGGATCGAGCCCTGAAGGGCCGGTATGCAGTCTCGAGTAGGTCGTGGCCAGGGCGGACGGCAGGGACATGCCGACGCGCGGCTGGACGAGGCCATAGCCGCCGGTCACGCGACGCCGCTCCGTGTCGACGACAGCGCGGTTCAACGGATGCGCGATGGTGCAGACCAGCCTGCGGGCCTGATCGCGCGGCAGCACGGTGTCGCAGTCGAGGGTGATGACAAAGGCGACCCCGGTGAGGAACGAGGCGTCGCCCGTCTGTACGACGATGGAGGTTCCTCCCGAGCCGCGCAGCAGTCGCGCGAGCTCCACGAGCGCCCCACGTTTGCGCTCCCATCCCATCCATGTGCCCTCGTCCTCGTTGAGGCGCCTCGCGCGGACGAAGAGGTGGAACGGACCTTGGCCCCCGTCGCCGTAGCGGGCGTTGAGATCGGCGATGCCGTGCTGCGCGGCATCAAGGATGGCCGCGTCCGCGGCTACGTGCTCGTGGGGGCTGCCCTTGAGGTCACCGAGGAGCGCGAAGTGGATGTTGTCGTCGATGTTGGCCAGACGATGGATCTCGAGGCTGTCGATGACGGATCGCACCGCGCCGACCGAGGTGAGCAGGGCGGGCACGACCACAAGGGATCGGTGCGACTCGGACACCGGCAAATCGGAATCCAACTTCGGGATCAGCCGGGGCGGCCACACCGCAGCCGCGATCCGGCCGACGAGGACGAGCGCGAGACTCGACAGCGGGATCGCGGACAGCAGCATGAGCAGGGCCGCCGCCCAGCCACTGGCCCCGGAACCGTAGGCGAAGCCCCCGAGGGCCGCCATGAGGGCGGAGGTCAAGAGGGTCAGGGCACCCCAATACAGCGTCCCGCGGCGCGACAGCCATGTGCGGTGCGCACGCTCGCGGGTGCGTGGGCGATACCGCAAAGCGGCCTCGAACCCGTAGCGTCCGGCGCTGACCAGGTAGTAGCCGACGTGGCTGCGCACCACGTCGGACGCATCCTCATGCAGTGCGGCCGCCGCGCGCGTCACCGCCTCACTGGCGATCGTTCGCTCATCCAGGGGGGAGCGACGGGCCAGACCCTCGAGGGCGTGGCGGTAGCGGTCGCGACTCGCGAAGTCCATGACCCCGTATATCTGGGCAGGGTCCTCTCTCAGGGTGGTCTCCACGAGGCTGCAACGCTCGAAGAACGCGCGCCAGTCGGATCCGTCGATGAATCTGATGGCGGTGATCGAGTTGGCGATGGACACCTGGTCCGCGGCTTGGCGCTGATGTTCGGAGCGCGTCAGATCCTCGAGCCCCGTCTCCGCCTTGCTGAGAGTCCGGTCCACCCACGAGACGATGGCGGACACGTCCCGTTCCTGGTCGTCCATGCGCTGCCTGAGCCGGATCACGAAGGGAGGGTGCACCGAGATGGGCGCCGCGGACATCTCAGCAAGCAGCCGGGAGACCGGTGAAGGGTGTGCCTCGAGGGCCAGGAGCAGCTGGTCGGCCCAGCGCTCCGCGTCCTTCTCAGCCGCGAACGTCGCGGTCACTCGCTGGGACAGCCGGCGCAGATTCTCGACGAGCGCGACCCGCAACACGATCGGCACCGCCCACAGCTCGCCCATCGAGAGGGGCGCGATCTCCTGGTACGCCATGACGAACCGCTCGAGATGCTCCTCCTCGATGCGCGAGTCGGTATGCGCCAGCAGAGTGACTGCCGCCTCGTAGATCCGAGGGAAGCCAGCCAGGGGGCCCGTCGTGAGCCGCGGCAGCTCCGCACCATAGCCGGCGGGCAGGTCCTCGGAGGCGGTCCTGGCCTGCTCGTCTATCAGGTAGTAGTTGTCGAGCAGCCACTCCATCGCGGGCGAGACGGAGCGGCCGTCGCGTGCTCCGGCCGCCATGACGGCGTTGGCCGCCGCGAGTTCCACGGCCGCTTGGCGCAGCAGGGTCTTGAGAGGCGTGGAGCGCGGCCCGCGCTTGACCTTGGACGTCTGCTCAGCCGCGAGCGCGCGAGCGCGCTCTGCCAGCCCCTCGACGCTGAGCAGATCCAGCCTCAGAGGGGGGTCGCGGTCGGCCGCGAGTTCGGCGGCGGTGGGGCTGGTCACGCGATGTCGATCCCCCTCGCGCTGATGGGTCCCGGCGTGCGCCTAGACGGGCGCGCGCCGTGTTGGTCGTGCGCTTGCTATGGGAGGATACCCGAACGGCACGGCCGTTCGCAGAGCCTTGTTCGGGCCATACCCCATGGGGTATACTCGCCTCGAATGCGGCAGGTGGCTGTCAACGGCTGCTCCGAAGCGCACGCGGAGGACACATGGATCGCCGAAGGATGCTCGTCTGGATCGCCGTAGGTGTGCTCATTGTGGGAGGTCTGGCTCTGGCCATGGTCCCCCGCGGTGCCGCCGGCGTGCTGCCCGCGAGCAAGAACGTCTCCAACAGCGAACTTCGCGACCTCGTGGCAAGCGGCACGAAGCTGGTCGACGTCCGCACCGCCGGCGAGTTCGCGGCCGGTCACATAGAGGGCGCGCTCAACGTGCCCGTGGACGGCATCCAGGCGGCCGCGGCCGCCTGGGACAAGGCCGCGCCGGTCGCCGTCTACTGCGAGACGGGAGCCCGTTCGCTCAACGCGTCGTCGTACCTGTCCGCGCAGGGCTTCACCCACGTCTACAACCTGACGAACGGCTTCGCCTCCTGGGACGGCGGGTCCGTGGCAGGGGCCGCACCGGCACCGGGGGCGGCGCCGGCCACCGGCAAGCCCACCATGTACGAGTTCGCCTCCGACACTTGACCGTCGTGCATCGCGATGCGGCCTGTGGTCGACAGGCTTATCAAGGAGTACGCGGGCAAGGTGGACATACGGGTCATGCACACTGATCGTGGGGAACCCGAGGCCATCCGTCTGTCGGAGGCTCTGGGCATCCAGTACGTGCCGACCTTCGTGTTCGTGGATTCGAAGGGCGGCCAGCAGGGCATGGTGGTCGGAGAGACTCCGGAGGCCGCGCTGCGTACCCGCCTCGACGCGCTCCGCTAGTCCGGACCCCTCACGACCGACCCCAAGGCAGTCACGCCCGACCTCCCAATGCGACCGCCCGTCGGCTCGGCGCGGCCCGCACGCACGGCAGCGAGTCGGCGCGGGGGTATACTCGAAGCCGAGCCCGGCTGGCCGGCCGCGACCGGTCCGGACTCGCTGACAACCGAGGCGGCTGGGGGAGGTGAATCTTCAGCGGTGCACAGTGATAGCCAGGTTTGCGCCGGAGCGTCAGATGAAGACTTCCACCCGGATGGTGTCTGGTAGGGTACGGTCCACCGGTGCTCGTGAGGACGGGCGCAGGGTTCGAAGTTCTCTACGTTTGTCAGGTTTCCGCGACCGGGCGGAAGAGCGGGCATAAGTCCTTGGTCAGATCGCGATGGTGAGGCCGAGAGGGATCACTCACTCGGCCGACAGCCATCGAGAATCCTCCCTTCAACGGAGAACCTCGGGCGGTGCGAAGGACGCTCCGGTGTCGACTATACGAAGGGCCGGACCCCGATCGGGGGCCCGGCCCTTCTGCATGTGCGCGCCAGGGCAGCGCGGCGGCAGCGCGTCACACGGCGTCGGTGCCGCTTTCCCCGGTGCGGATGCGCACGACCTGCTCGATCGGGCTCACGAAGATCTTCCCGTCACCGATCCGGTCGCTGCGCGCGGCGCTCACGATCGCCTCGACCACGTCGTCGACCTCGTGGTCGTTGACGACGGCGACCACGGACACCTTGGACAGCAGGTCGATCGTGTACTCCTGCCCGCGCCACTGCTGGGTGATGCCCTTCTGGATGCCGTGACCCTTCACCTCGGTGACCGTCAGGCCGGCGTGCCCAAGCGACACCAGTGCGTCCTTCACGTCTTCGAGCCTTTCGGGGCGAACGATCGCTTCGACTCGCTTCATGTCAGGCCTCGCTTCCCGAGAAGTCGGGGTATGCCAGCACGCCCATCTCGGTCGCGTCGAGACCGGCGATCTCGTCGGCCTCAGTCGAGCGGATCCCGCCCGGGGTGAGCGCGTCCTGGATCCTGAAGAACGCGTAGCCGACGCCGAAGGCCCATGCGACGACCACGACGACGCCGATGAGCTGCGCCCACAGCTGCGACGCCCCGCCGCCGTAGAAGAGGTCGGTGACGGCGCCCTTGACGCCATTGAATCCGTCTCCGTAGGTCCCGTCCGCGAACAGGCCGAGGGCGATCATGCCCCACAGGCCGTTGAAGCCGTGGACGGCGACGGCGCCGACCGGGTCGTCGGCCTTGAGAACGCGCTCGACGAACACCACGCCGCCCACGACCAGCAACCCGGCGACCACGCCGATCGCCACGGCGCCGCGCGGGCTGACGAAGGCACACGGCGCCGTGATGGCCACCAGGCCGGCCAGCATGCCGTTGGCGATCATCGACGGGTCGGGATTGCCCCACAGCTTCCAGACGAGCATCCACGCCGCGAAGGATCCGGCCGTCGCCGCGAGGAGCGTGTTCACGATGATCACCGTGAAGCGCAGGTCCGTGGCGGCCAGCGTGGACATGCCGTTGAAGCCGATCCAGCCGAAGACGAGGACGATCGTGCCCAGGATGGCCATCGGGAGGTGATGGCCCGGGATCGCGTTGGCCTTGCCGTCTTTGGTGAACTTGCCGATGCGGGGGCCCAGCACGAGGATCCCGGCGAGACCCACGAAACCGCCACCGCATGCACGACCGACGAGCCCGCGAAGTCGAGCACGCCGTGCCCGAGCCCGACATTCGTCCCGAGCTTCGCCAGCCAGCCCCCGCCCCAGACCCACATGCCGTACACCGGGTAGATGATGGCGGACATGACGATGCCGTAGATGACGAACGACGAGAACTTCCAGCGCTCCGCCATCGCGCCCGTGGGGATGGTGGCGGCCGTGTCCATGAACACGAGCTGGAACAGGAACATGCCGGCGATGGCCACGTCGTAGGCCCCGCCGCTGAGCGCGAATCCCTTGGTGCCGAACAGGCCCCAGCCCTTCACGATCTCGAAGCTGCCCGACAGAGCGCTCGCTCCTCCCCACGGCATGGCCCCGAAGCCGCCGAACTGGAGACCGAAGCCGATCAGGAGGTAGGCCAGAGCGCCGACGGTGAATATGCCGAGGTTCATGGCCGCCACATAGGCGGCGTTCTTCGCCCGGCAGAAGCCGGTCTCCACCAGCATGAATCCCGCCTGCATGAAGAAGATGAGCGCCACGCCCACGATCAGGAAGAAGAGGTTCGTCCCGACCTTCAGGTGGCCCAGATCCTGAGCCACCTCACCGAGAGTCGGACTGCCGGCCGTTGCGGCTATCACGTCGGATGCCGTGCCCGTGGCCGCGCCGGTAGTGTCCCCGGTGGCCGCGTATGCGACCCCCGCGACCAGCATGATGACCAGGAAGACAGCTATGGTGATCCCGGTCCGTACCGCCGCCTTCCCCGCGATGCGAGGAAGGTTGCCCCGCCAGTCGTAGTGCCTATTGAATAACGGCGTCATGTCGTCACCTCCGTGCCGAGTAGGAGCCGTCTTTCTCGACAGCCCGCTCCAATGGGGGGGACGCCGTGCTTCGTTGAACGGCGAGGCGCGGACCCGGCGCGCGCCGACGGGTGTTCCGCACACAGAGAAGGTACCGGCTGGTCGTTGCAGTCCCGTTTCGCGCGGGGGACGCGCTCGTGAAATCGGGATGCCGGACGCGCATGCGGGATCGGGCCTCGCGCGCGGGCCGCGGCTTCGCTCGCGCGGGCCGGTGTTATACTCTCCGGCGCACGGGGACGTAGCTCAGCTGGGAGAGCATCGGCTTTGCAAGCCGAGGGTCGAGGGTTCGAGCCCCTTCGTCTCCACCATGAGAAACCGCAGGTCGGAGGGGGTTTCTCTCCCCGACCTGCCTGCGTGTGGAGGGCCGCCGGATGCGCTTGTTAGCATCTTGTTAGCAGAATTCTCGGGTCCCTGTCCGAACAGGGTCGCGTCGAGACGTTCGCTGGGCAGCGCGCGGTAGCACATTTGTGCTACACTGTGCCGACGACAGTTTTTGGAGGCATCGTGACGCGAGGACTCAAGCTCCGCAAGGCAGGCGGCTCGATCGCCGCCACCCTGCCCAGCGACATGGCGGAAAGGCTCCACCTTCAGGCCGGCGACAGCGTGTTCGCTGTCGAGACGGAGCACGGCATTCTGCTCACCCCCTACGATCCAGGGGTCGAGGAGGCCTTGAGCATCGCCGCTGAGGTCTCGGGGCGATATCGCAACGCGCTGCGCGAACTGGCGAAGTAGATCATGCGCGGAGAACCTCGCTGGGTCGACCGGCTCGTTGTCGACGCGGTTCACCTGGACCTTGTGCGAGAACACGGCGGCTTGCAGGGTACCCGAGACGAGGATGCGCTCGAGGCAGCCCTCGCGAGGCCGCGTCAGCGGTACACCTACGGCGATGAACCCGACTTGCTCGACCGCGCGGCGGCGTATGCGTTCGGGCTGGCGCGCGGCCATCCCTACCACGACGGGAACAAGCGCATCGCCTTCGTGACGATGGCCGTGTTCCTGGGACTCAACGGGATGCTGGTCACCGCGAACGAGGAGGAGGTGGTCGCGGTGATGCTGGAACTCGCGGCGGGCGCTCTCACTGAGGACACTCTGGCCGACTGGCTCAGAGCACGCGTGAAAGGTCGCTGAGGCGCCAGCGAACGTTGGGCGCGAAGCTACTGGTAGGTCGATCCGTTGTACTTGAGCCAGCCCGCTGGATGCGTGCCGCCCGGATCGTGGTGCGTCCAATGGACCGTGCCGCCTTGCGAGTTCCACTCGTACACGCTGGAACGCCCCGGGTTTGACGGAGGCTATTGGTTTCGGCTCATTGCCATCTCTATCCCTGCTCTTTCAGCGTAGTACATCTCCTCCTTCTCTGCTGGCGGAATGTCTCCGATCTCTGTGTGCAGGCGGCGGTTGTTCCACCAGTCGATGTACTCGAGTGTGGCGATCTCGACTTGCTCTCGTGTGCGCCACGGTCCCTGGCGGTAGATGAGCTCGGCCTTGTACAGGCCGATGGTGGACTCGGCCATCGCGTTGTCGTAGGCGTCGCCGGCAGAGCCGATCGACGGAGCGATCCCGGCCTCGGCAAGGTGCTCCGTGTAGCGGATCGAGGTGTACTGGC